>NZ_JBHWYR010000099.1:0-14102 GCF_042728695.1 Bacillus sp. NPDC060175 | reverse complement strand
TAATAGGAATTATTATTATTATTAAGTCATTTTTATTTTGTATGGTAGAAGGAATTTCGATGCAACCTACTTTGAATGAAAATAATCGCATACTAGTTAATAAGGCTAGTGTCTATTTTTCTTCTTTTCATCATGGTGATGTTGTAATAATAAAAAAAGAAGACGAGCCTACATACTACGTGAAACGAATTATTGGATTACCAGGGGATAACATACAATTAAGAAACGATGTGGTATATATTAACGGTAAAAAGCGAGATGAGTTGTATATACAGTTAGATATGTCACAAGTATCAAATCGTTTTTCAAACTTTAGAGAAATGAAAGTTCCCTCGCATAAATTATTTGTATTAGGTGATAATCGAAATCATAGTAAAGATAGTAGGAATACACTTGGACTTATCAATGAGTCACATGTAATAGGTAAAGTGAAAATGGTATATTATCCATTTGATCAAATAAAATGGTTAAAATAATTCTATTAGATATGCACGTTTTATAAAATAATTCATATATTGATAGCATAGGACAAGCAGAAAAGCTTATCCTAACCTCACAGAACACTCCTTATCACAGTTAGGCATCTACTTATGTAGATGCCTTTTCCGATGACTGATAATTATTTATCAACCTAAAGTAGTAAGCATATTGGGACTATTAGAGGAAGATTGCTTGTAATAATAACAGTACGATTAATAAGAACATTGAATTGTAAGGAGTGAGAAATACGTGTTGAATATTTTAATAGTTAATTTTCCTGCAGAGGGACATGTAAATCCTACATTAAGTTTAGTAAAGGCCTTTACTGAAAGAGGTGATAACGTACACTATATTACAACGGAAAACTTTAAGGAAAGGCTTGAAGTTTTGGGAGCTATTGTACATACTCATCCGGATTTATTAAAGGAGATTTCTATTGATAATGAAACTTCATATGGATTAAAATCTTTCTTTCATGTACATGTTCAAACTTCTTTATATATATTAGAAATTACGAAACAATTATGTAAAAGCATTAATTTTGATTTCGTAGTTTATGATATATTTGGTGCTGGAGAGTTAGTAAAGGAATATTTACAGGTTCCAGGCATAGTTTCCTCTCCTATATTTTTAATTCCACCAGTATTATTGGAAACCTTGCCTTTTCATCCAAATGCAGAAATAAAATTCCAACCCGATGAACTCTCTGAAAAGTTACTGTATCAAATGGAACATGAATTTGGAGTAAAGCCCAAAAATAATCTTCAATTTATGCATAATAAGGGAGATATTAGTCTCGTGTATACAAGTCGTTATTTTCAACCTAATAGCGATTCGTTCGGAGAAAACAATGTTTTTATTGGACCGAGTATTATAAAGCGCAAAACAAATGCAAAGTTTCCACTTGAATTGCTTTCAAAAAAGAAAGTTATTTATATTTCAATGGGAACACTTCTTGAAGGGCTCGAACCATTTTTTAATACTTGTATTGATGCTTTTTCAAATTTCGAAGGGATTGTAGTAATGGCGATCGGTGATAGAAATGATATTTCAAAAATTAAGCAAGCGCCAGACAACTTTATTATAGCCCCTTACGTACCTCAATCAGAAATATTAAGTGAAGCAGATGTTTTTATTACACATGGTGGAATGAATAGTGTGCACGATGCAATCCATTATAATGTCCCATTTGTGATAATACCGCATGATAAAGATCAACCTATGATAGCGCAAAGATTAACTGAGCTTGAGGCAGCACATAGATTATTGAAAGAGCATGTTAATGTGCAAACTTTAAAAAAGGCGGTAACAGACGTTCTTTCAAATAAAAAGTATAAACATGGCATTCAAAAACTGAATGAAAGTTTTTTAGAGTGTGGTGGTTCCAAAAGAGCCATTGCAGTTATTGATGCTCTTTTAAATAAATAGTTCGGACAATATAAAAGCATAGAGGCTCTACCTGTATGCTTTTATATTATTATCCAGCAAATTGCACAGCAGTATTCGCATGTAAATAAGCAGTATCAAAAACAGGAACAGATAGATCATTTTGGGAAATGAGCAAAGGAATTTCTGTACAGCCAAGTAGTATTCCTTCAGCACCGCTTTTAATTAATGTATTTGTGATTTGTAATAACTTTTCTTTTGATGCATGTGAAATAATACCTCTACTTAATTCGTTTAATATGACATGATGAATAAAAGTTCTATCTTCTTTACTTGGGATAATTGTCTCAATGTTGTAATTTGCTAGTCGTGATTTATAGAAGTCTTGTTCCATCGTTTGTTTCGTCCCTAAAAGCCCAATACGTTTTATATTATGTTCTACCATTTTTTTTGCACTTACATCTCCAATATGAAGGAGTGGTATTGAAATTGCATTCTCTACTTCTTCAGCAAATAGATGTACAGTATTAGAACACATTAGTAAACATTCAGCTCCAGAGCCCTCCACCTTTTTTGCTACCGTGACTAATTCATTTTTCACTTCTTCATATTGATGGTTTTGCAATAATGTAGTTACCTCCCCAAAGTCCATGCTATATAAAACAAGCTTCGCATTTTGATCATATTTAGAGAGAGTAAGTGTATTAATGTGTTTATAGTACAACGATGTTGATTCCCAACTTAGTCCGCCAATTAAGCCAATTACTTTCATCATGCATTCCTCCCATAACAATTTTGAATTTATTATTTCACAATTCCGATAAGAATACAATGATTTAAATGAACTATTTATCGAAAAATAAAAATAGTAAGAAAAGTATTGAAATTATTTATTGTTAGTGCCATAATACAAATTACAAATACATACTTATCCAGAGAGGTAGAGGGAACGGCCCTATGAAGCCTCAGCAACCCCTATGTAAATGCATAGGAAGGTGCTAATTCCGCAGAGGACATTTATATGTCTTTTGAAAGATAAGAGGATTCTTGTACGTGAAAGAAAATGACCTCTTAATTTAAGGGGTCATTTTTTGTTGTATAGAAAGGAAGTATCGATGCATAATTCATTTTCAAAATAAATATAGAGTATTAAAAGCGGGATAATAGGAGAGGAGAATTGTAATGAACAAATTAACGACAAAACTAGTAGTAGCAATCGGAATTGGAGCAGCTTTATACGGGGTATTAGGGCTTTGGGGATTTTCTATCGCACCCAATACATTTATTAAACCAGCATTGGCTATATTAACAGTTTTTGGTGCGTTATTTGGCCCAGTAGCAGGACTTTTAATAGGACTCATCGGTCATACGGTTACAGATACGATCGCTGGTTGGGGTATTTGGTGGGGATGGGTGTTTAGTTCGGGGATTATCGGATTTTCAATGGGTCTTATACAAAAAAGAACTGGTTTCAGTGTGAAAAATGGAACGTTTAATAACCGTGATATTTCTTATTTTGCAATTGCAGGGTTAATTGGTATTGTCATAGCTATTATATTTGCTGGAGCATTCGATATTATTGTGATGGGAGAACCGTTTGACAAAATCGTTATACAAGTACTAGGCGCAACAATTGCAGACGTTATCGTATTTTTAGTTCTTGGCTTACCAATCACGATCGGTCTAGCAAAATCAAATAAGAAACATACACATTTAAAAATTGAAAAGTAGGGATGAATACATGCAACCAATTATTTCTTTTGAACAATTTACCTTTCAATATAGGCATGCCACGCAGCCTACTTTAAAAGATATTACATTTCAAATATATCCTGGGGAAAAGGTTCTTATCGCTGGACGAAGTGGTTCAGGGAAGTCAACATTAGCTCATTGTATAAATGGGCTAATCCCATTTTCTTACGAAGGGATAAGCACCGGTAACATTTTAATAGCTGGAAAGGATCCGAGAGAAGGTAGTGTTTTTGAACAGAGTAAACACGTAGGGACAATATTACAAGATCAAGATTCACAATTTATAGGCCTTACTGTCGAAGAAGATGTAGCATTTGCATTAGAAAACGATTGTGTAAATCAAATAGAAATGAAAAAGATTGTTACGGATTCTTTAAAAAAGGTAAGCATGCAGGAGTTCCATGCACAAAGTCCACATGAATTATCAGGAGGTCAAAAACAGACAGTCTCTCTTGCAGGTCTGCTAACGATAAATGCAGATATATTATTATTTGATGAACCGTTAGCTAATTTAGATCCTGCATGTAGTTTGAATACAATAGAACTCATTAAAAATATGCATGAGAAATATAATAAAACAATTGTAATTATTGAACATCGAATAGAAGAAATTTTAAATCTTGATTTAGATAAAATTATTTTAATAGATGAGGGAGAAGTTATTGCGATTGGTTCACCGGATAGTATTCTAAATTCTAATATATTACCAAATATCGGACTAAGAGAACCTATTTATATAGAAGCTCTAAAGAAATTAAATTTTGACAGTAATAATGTTGGGGTATTTCCAATTGAAAATCTACGTAATGCAGGCGTTCATAACCTATTAAAGAACTGGATGCGGAAGCAAGTGGCATCTAAAAACACGTATATTAAAAAAGCCTTATGCAAGATAGAAAATTTATCATTTACATACAATAACAAACATACAGCCTTAGAAGATATCAACCTTTCAATAGGAGAGGGAGAGATAGTAGCGTTATTGGGTCATAATGGAGCAGGGAAATCGACATTAGCTCATACTCTTATAGGAATAAATAAAACAAAGAATGGGAGAATAACATTCGATGGAGAAAATATAAATTCTTGGTCTATTCGTAAACGCGGGGAAGTTATTTCTTACGTTATGCAAAACCCAAATCAAATGATTACACAGCCCACTGTTTTAGAAGAAGTTTCATTTTCATTAAAATTAAAAAAAGTTTCTAAAGATGAGATTGAGAGTAGAGTCGAAAAAGCTTTAAGAATTTGTGGATTATACCCATTTCGTAACTGGCCAATTCAAGCATTAAGCTACGGACAAAAAAAGAGGCTTACTATTGCATCTGTACTTATAACAAACCCGAAACTTATTATATTAGATGAGCCGACAGCTGGACAAGATTATTATCATTACAAACAGTTTATGTCCTTTATTAGAAAACTGGTTGAAAAAGGCACATCCTTTATTATTATCACACACGATATGAATCTTGCTTTAGAATACGCAGATCGAGCGGTAGTTCTGCATGAAGGGAAAATCATTGCGGACAATACTGTATCCACTGTATTAGGGGATCAAGGAACGTTACAAAGAGCTAATCTACGGGAGATTTCATTAATAAAACTAGCTAAATTAAGCGGAATTCCAACTCCAGAAAAGTTTGTGAAACTTTATATTGAGGCTAATAGGAGGGAGGAATATGCATAATACGTATTTTCATCGTATGGATGGTGCAATTAAGTTATCTTTATTTATATTTTGTATGACTCTTACTTTTTTATTTTTTGATTTTCGTATATTGCTAATTTTATTTATTATTGGATGTATCGGCCTCTTAATTGCAAAAATTCAATTGCGTAAAATTATAGTTATTTTCAGCGTTATATTTACATTTAGTTTATTAAATTCCGTTATGATTCTTTTCATTACACCCACCTATGGATCGGAATTAACGGGAACGTATACCTCTTTTTTTCATATAGGTTATGCAACAATTACATATGAAACATTATTTTATGCCGCTACACTTTCATTGAAATATTTTACGTTATTACCATTTACACTTCTTTTTATTTATACAACTCATCCAAGTGAATTTGTAAGCAGCTTAAATAAATTTGCTGTTCCTTATAAAATTACATATGCAATAAATATTGCACTGCGTTATATACCAAGTATTCAATCCGAATATATTATCATTAGACACGCACAGGAAGCAAGAGGCGTACCTTTTGAAAAAGGAGAAGCGAGTTTGTGGATTCGTATGAAAAACCGTGTTTTAATTTTTTGGCCACTTATTATTCATTCATTAGAAAGAATTGATACTGTGTCAAATGCAATGGATTTAAGAGGGTTTGGAAAGAAAGATAAACGAACGTGGTACTATGCAAAGGACGCACAAAAGGAGGATTACATCACACTTTTTGTTGGTATTATCATTTTAATTATTGCAGTGTACTTAAAAGTAAATGTATTCAAGAGTTTCTGGTACCCATTTTAAAGCACTCTCAATAGAGTGCTTTTACTAATTTTATGAAGACATGCTCAAAAAAGGGAGATACACATACTGTATAATACGAACCAGTTAAAATGATCAACTACCTATTAGTTTTCAAACCAAAAGGAGGAGAAAATATGAGTTTCGGCGGTTCTTGTGGTTTTGGTGGAGGTTTCGCATTATTAGTTGTGTTATTTATTTTATTAATTATTGTTGGATGTAGCTGTTGGAGCTAAGGTTACTAATTTCTAATTAATCTCTACAAAATGTAAACTTTAAAAAACATAGCAGATACTTTTTGTATCGAAATAAATGAAAAAGGAGCTTAATAGCTCCTTTTTCATTTATTATACGAAATCTCTTCATTACTGTATTTAGGTAATGTGATAGTTAAAGTAGTTCCTTTATTTATAACACTTCGGATTTTCAATGTGCCTCGCATCGTTTCGATAATTTTTACAGCAACCATCGTACCTAAACCAGTACCTTTCGTTTTTGTACTAAAATACGGTTCGCCAAATCGATTAATTTGCTCTTGCGACATTCCAATTCCATTATCTTGAATCCTTATTATGACCTTATTATTACTAACAGTTGCAGAAATAATTAGATTACCACCACATGGCATTGCTTCTATACTGTTTTTTATTAAATTTAAAAAACATTGATGGAAGTGCTGTGTATTACCAATAATTGTTCCCTCTGAGAACTCTTTTGTAATATTAATATTATTCATGTTACAAAAAGGCAACATCATATTACTAACTCGAGTTAACTCGTGCTCCACTGAAATATGATCTAGTTTTTCTGAAGCCGGTTTGGCAAAAGTTAAGTAATCATCAATAATTGCTTGTGCACGGTTTAACTCTTCAAGAATATGTTCAATATACACATCTCTGGATTGTTGAGTTATATTTGGTGTTTTTAAAAGTTGTGTAAATCCTTTTACAACAGTCAATGGATTCCTTACTTCATGTGAAATACTTGCAGCGAGTTGGCTGACAATCTCCATTTTTTCAACTTTTATTAATTTTGATCGCATGAATATTGCATCTTTTAAAACTTCATTAAAATAGACCATAAATAATATTAAAATAGTGGGTAATAGAATGAAATAAATAATGTACAAATTATTCACTTCAAAATCTGATAGAGTTAAAACAATTACTGTTGTAAATATTGCAAGGGAAAAAGTTAAAAACATAGATGAAGTTACTTTTATTTTCCTATTGTATGTATTAAATTTTGATGATGCGAATGCTGTAATTATTAACATCGTTCCATAAACAATGATTGTTAACAGGCTAAAACCATAAAACATAAAACGTATTATTAATAAAATCATGAGTAATGCAATACCGACTGGAAATCCACCATAAAGTGTACCAATTAAAAAGGGGATTTGTCTTAAATCGTGAATATAATTTTCATCCATATAGATGGGATACCGCATACATAAAATTAGTGGGATACTCGTACAAAGAATGATAAGTAGTTTCTTATATTTCTTCCCGAAGTACCCACTATCATAAATAAAATAAAAAACAAATATACTGCTTAAAATATAAAGAAGATTATTTAAAACATTTTGATTAATGTAAACAAAGTTCATAATACATGCCCCGTTATCCTGAATTTCAATCCCATATGTATTATACATTATAAAAGTACAAGTTTTACATGTACTTTTACAATGTATGTAGTTTTTATAGATTTTCAGTGTTATAGGCTTTTAACCATGCTTTATTAAACTCTTCCATTGACGCATAGCGCTCACTACGATTTTCATTTACAGCACGGTATGCTACTTCATATAAGCCTTCACTAGCTTCCCATTTCATAAAGGAACGATCTTGCCCGCCACCTAGTAGTGCAAAAGCCATAGCCCCCATATTAAATACATTTGTTTTTCCGTCTATTATAGAGTTAAGTTGAAACTCTTCAGGTGACATAAAACGAGATGATCCCCACATTCGTCCCATCTTATTTACATAAGGTTTGTTACTGTATAAATCAATATCACAAATTTTTGTTTCATTAGTTTTAAAGTTGTACAAAATACTACCGTCATAAAAATCAATAGCTACATAGTTTTTGTGTTCAACGTAAGTATGGAAATTAAAAATAGAATTTAATGAAATCAGCCTATTTTTAACGGATAATTTCTTATATTTATAAAATGGTGAGTTAGGATCATTATATTTTTCTGGGGGTGGGAAACTCCAGTGCGGGTGAAGACATTCACCGTCAAACCAATCAAAAATTAAAACATATCCATGTTGTAAAGGGTAGTGATCAATTAAATTTATAAGAGAAACATGTTTTAATTCATTGTATATAGTAACTGAGCTTTTTAATCTTTGTATAGCTTCATTTGTAGAAGCATTATATGCGAGTGTTTGTGCCCCTGCATATTTTATAAAGTTCTTTTTCCCATTCTTTTCAACACCAAAACTTATATTACCGGAATCTTGTTGGTCAAAAACCGCAAATACTGTTCCTAGTTTCGTAAGCCAATCAAAATTATGATGTTTTTTAAGTTGGAATGTTATAGTATCTAACTGAATTTTAACTGGAATATCTTTCATAATTCACCTCAAATTTAATATAATTAAGTTGTCCATTACAGTATTCGACATATTTTGTGAAATCCCTATATTTATAAACTTAAATTTTATAAATATAATAATGTACAGTTATAAGGAGGAAAGCAAATGGATGGAAAAATCATAATTAAACCGTACCAACAATATTGGCATACAGAGTTTTTAAATGAAAAAAATAAAATTGTGCCGTTACTCCATGAAGAAATTATTGCTATTGAACATATCGGAAGCACAGCCGTAGAAGGGTTAGGGGCTAAACCTCTTATTGATATGATGATCGGCGTAACAAATTTACAAATTACCGGAAATTGGAGGGAAGCCCTAGAAGAAATTGGCTATGAATATGTTCCTAAAAAAACACCTAATTGGCGTTTTTTTAGAAAAGGTAAATGGAGAGCTGGTACCCACCATTTACATGTTTATATTTATAATAGCGAGGAATGGAGGAACAACCTTTTATTTCGAGACTTTCTAATAAATCATGAGTGGGCACGTGAAGAATATAGAAAATTAAAAGAGATGCTTGCTGCTACATATCCTTTTGATCGTGTTTCATATACAAATGCAAAAGCACCGTTTATTTGCAACATATTAGAATTGGCCAAAAAGGATATAAACAAAATATAAGTAGTTTGCAGATTCTCATTTTATTTTAATCTTTCTCTCATGTTATTCTCTCATTTACTTGATACACTGCTGATTATAAAGCTTTTGAGTCAAAAGGGGATTATATAAAATGGAGAAAATACTTAGAAATAAATATTTCCATATGTATGTTAAAATAATAGGTATTACTATTATTATTTGCAGTGTAGAATTGCTATTTATTAATGTTTTGTACGGGAATGTATTAAATGTAAAATGGTTAAATAAGAAATTAGGTTCTTTCGGTGAATATGGGGCAATTCTAGCTGCATCATTATGGTTTTTACGTCAAATATGGTTATTTTTAAAGAAGAAAAATATGCACGGATTTAAAATGATTAAAGAGCTATATCTTTTCATAAAACAGTTTCACATATTAATTGGATACGCTGTAATAGCTGTTGCGACTACTCACGGTGTTTACTTTTTAATAAAAGGAAGTCGTCATATAATACTAATATACAGTGGTATATTTTCTCTTTTAGCCTTAATAACATTAGGGGTTGCGGGATTTGTTTTACAGAAATCTAATCAGAAAACAAAATTGAAGATGTATCGAAAAGCACATCAAATTATTACAGTCATATTCGGAATAGGATTACTTATTCATTTAATCGTATAGGAGGAAGTATCGTTGCAACATATACTAATTATTGAAGATGAGGAAAGCTTAGCAGATTTTTTAGAATTAGAATTAAAGTATGAAGGATATATAGTAGATATACAACTTGATGGAAGAAAGGGATTAGAAGCAGCACTTGAAAATAGTTATGATCTCATATTACTTGATTTAATGTTACCAGGATTAAATGGACTGGAAGTATGTCGTCGACTAAGAGCAACTAAAAGTACACCTATTATTATGTTGACTGCTCGTGATAGTATTATGGACCGTGTGACAGGGTTAGATAGTGGAGCTGATGATTATCTTCCAAAACCGTTTGCAATTGAAGAACTTTTAGCACGTATGAGAGTGATTTTTAGGAGAGAAGAAAATACAGAGCAAAAGCACGCATCATTTCTTTCGTTTAAAGATCTACAGCTTCAGATTGAATCTCGAACTATAACTAAAGGAAATGAAGAAATTGAACTTACAAATAAAGAATTCGAGCTACTGCTTATGTTTATGAAAAATATTAATCGAGTTCTTACCCGTGATATTTTACTGGACCAAGTATGGGGGTATGATGCAATGGTTGAGACAAATATAGTCGATGTGTATGTTCGTTATCTACGTAATAAGTTACATAGTTTAGATAAGGAGGAGTATATCCAAACAGTCCGCGGTGCTGGATATATAATGAAATGATAAAAAACATTATGTACCGAATTAGAAATTTGCCTATAAAGTGGAAATTAACACTTTGGTCCACTACACTAGTATTCATTTTGTTTATTTTATATAGCGCGTTACAATTCATTGTAATTAATAAGTGGACTATAGATTATGAACAGAAACAAATAAATAGACAAGTGACAGAAATAGCGGCATATTTCCAAGATAAAAATGATACGCTCTCGAGCAAAACATTTGAAAACAGTAATGAATTTCTTAACAACATGATTGATAAACATCAAATGATTCGTATTATCGGAAATGATGGAAAACCCATTGTTACTGTTTCTCGAGATTTTAATGAAGCTTGGATAAAACCAAAACAGGTTACCCAAGATGAATCCTTAATAAAAAGACATATAGAAGATCGAATATTAGTTGAGCGCATACCAATTCAAACAAAAAAATTCACGGGAACTATTGAACTTACGAAAAACTTAGAGACATTTGATCATTTATTAAAAATCATCCTAGTGGTAATGGTCTTTGCAGGGGCATGTGGATTAATATTTAGCTTTTTAGGCGGGATAATTATAACGAAAAAGCTTTTATCGAGTGTTCAAAACATAACAGAGACGATGAAGCGTATTAAGAAAAACGGACTAAATGAAAGAGTTCCAGTACGAGAAAACAATGATGAACTCGCAAAACTATCGATCCTTTTTAATGAAATGATGGATGAAGTAGAAACTTCTTTTACACAGCAAAAACAGTTTGTAGAAGACGCATCGCATGAATTAAGAACACCATTAACAATTATTCAAGGGCACTTATCAATGCTGAATCGATGGGGGAAAAATGATCCAGCAGTATTGGATAAATCTCTTCAATCCAGTCTAAAAGAAGTAGATCGATTAAATAAATTAGTTTCAGAATTGCTAGAGCTATCAAGAGCTGAATCAGAACAGATACATCCAATAGCAGCTGAACGAGTCCATGTTAATAGCGTATTAAAACAAGTTATACAAAACTTTTCAGTACTGCAACCTGACTTTCAATTTGATATGAAATTAGATGCAGATGAAGCATATGTTTCAATGCCATCATCTTACTTAGAACAAATTATTATTATTGTAATGGATAATGCAGTGAAATATACAAAAGAAGTTGATAAGTATATTTGTATTGAATCAAGTATGCAGTCAGGGGAAATTAATATTCGCATAATAGATCATGGAGCGGGAATACCTGAATCGGATTTACCCTTTGTTCTTAACCGTTTTTATAGAGTCGATAAAGCTAGAAGTCGAAAACAAGGTGGCAATGGGCTAGGCCTATCTATTGCAAAACGGCTTGTAGAAAAATATAACGGAACTATTCAATTAGACAGTAAAGAAAATGAAGGAACAGTTGTTACGATTACATTTCCTTATGCTACCCATTGATAGTTGAAGGTGGAAAATTCTTTTTGTAAGAGTTATTTAAAAGGAGGAATACATTTTGTATTTCCTCCTTTTTTGATGCTTAGTAATCAAATTATTTTATTTATTTCGATATTTAAAGTACATTGAAAGTATTAAGGGGGAATAATTAATGAAAGCTATTGTACATCAACATAAAAATGGAATAGAAGGTTTAAAATATAAATTATCACCTGAGATAACACCTAATGTTGGGGAAGTTAAAGTGAGATTAAAAGCAGCAGGTTTAAATCATCGTGATTTATTTATAATGAATAATAGAAAAGAAATGGAATTACCTTTAATTCTAGGATCAGATGGTGCAGGTATTGTTACGGAATTAGGAGAAGGTGTTTCAAATATCGCACTACATACAGCGGTTATTATAAATCCTAGTATTGGATGGAATAATACTCATGAAATACCAGAGTTACCTGAGGTACTAGGTGGACCAGCCGATGGAACGTTTGCCGAATATGTTATTGTACCAGCTGAAAATGTAGTGAAAAAGCCATCCTATCTTACGTGGGAAGAATCTGGCGTTTTATCTTTATCGGCATTAACTGCATATAGAGCGCTTTTTACAAAAGGTAGATTAAAACCTGAAGAACATGTCCTAATTCCGGGAATTGGCGGTGGTGTAGCTACTTATGCTATGTTATTTGCTAAAGCAATTGGAGCAAAGGTGAGTGTTACTTCAAGGATAGAGGACAAAAGAAAGGCTGCTGAAAAATATGGAGCAGACTTTTCTTTTAATAGTTCTGGTAATTGGGAAGAGTGCCTACATGGAGAAAAAGTGGATTTAATTATAGATAGTATAGGTCCGGCGACTTTTTCGAAATATTTCGATATATTAAAACCAAATGGAAGAATCGTTAACTTCGGTGCAAGTTCAGGAGATAAAATCGAATTACCGTTACGAGCATTATTTTATAATCAAATTGATATTATGGGAACATCAATGGGAAGCCGTGAAGAATTTAATGAGATGGTTCATTTTATAGAGGAACATAATATTAAACCGATTATTGATAAAGTATATCCATTAGAAGAAGCAATCCGAGCTTTAAATCGAATGCAGCAAGGAGAGCAATTCGGTAATATTGCCCTTCGTATGGAATGAAAATATGATTTCAGAGAAATTATATTTAAATGAACATGTTAAATATTATATTCATGCATAAAGTGTTTACCATACTATTTAAAATGTTTTACAACCTTTATACATACTTAGCTCTTGTAAATAGTTACACGATTGTCAAATGAATAGTAATAACATGAGAATTAGATGAGAAAAGTTTAAGCCCATTTTCATATTGATGTTGTATACTGTGTAAATCAAGAACTTGTATCTTTATTTAAAGTACAATGAGAAATAATAAGGAGAGAGTAATATGAATTACACAGTATTTCAATGGATTAATAACTTTGCTGGATCATCCAAGCTATTAGATACGCTAATGATCGCTATTACAAATAGTGCTGCATATGTAGCTATTCTATTCATGCTTATCCTATGGTTCAATAATGGAAAGAAAGAGAATGCAATTAGAAAACAATATACAGTGTTATATACGACACTTTCAGTTAGTATTGCATTATTAGTAAATGTTCTTATACATGCGGTATATTACCATCCGCGTCCTTTTATAACACACCATGTAAATCAATTAGTACCGCATGCAGCAGATTCATCATTTGTAAGTGATCATTCTGTGCTTGTATTTTCGATTGCTTTCGTATTTATTCTAAGAGGAGAAAAACTTAAATATATCGCGCTTATATGGGCAATATTAGTCGGTGTATCACGCATGTACGTAGGTGTTCATTATCCTCTAGATATACTTGGTGCTGCGTTCTTAACATTTATTACAAGTGGATTAGTAATACAAAGCACACGTATATTTGAACCGTTAGCAAAATTTATTTTCAAAATGTATGCACTAGTAGCAAAACGAGTTCCTTTTTTAGCGAAATATAACCATATAGCTTAATCGTAAGAACCTACAAAAAGTAG
>NZ_JBHWYR010000098.1:0-14208 GCF_042728695.1 Bacillus sp. NPDC060175 | reverse complement strand
ATTATACTGTGATAATTAACCATTTAAATTTATTAATTTTCTTAAATCTATATAAATCCCTTTCAAAAAAATGTTTTCAATATAATTTAACAGTACTTTGTAGATTTTTGTCTTTTATATGGATATGTAAAATTACATATTCATATAGGAACATTCAGCTAAAATACCCCATAATATTATTATCTTCTACATAGTAATTACATTGCTATAAACATCACAGGAGAACATTCTCCTCCTGCACTTGATTGGATAAATCGTCCGTAAAATAATAATTGTTGCATTTTTACTAGTACTAATAGGAATACAAGAAATCAATTCTTTTCACATTCAATATATAAACATTATACAAGTTGTATTTATTTCATTTCCCATTAAAATTCTGGTGCAGGTTTAGCAATAAGTCTCCCGAAATGCCTAAGTCAGAACAACAAGATTTTTCAATGAGTTGCACTAACTCAAAAAATAAAAGCCAGTCTCAATAAAGAGAACTGACTTCTATTTAGGTAACCATAATTATCATAGAACTTTTACTTTAACTGTTTGTCTTCACCAATTCATGGCTTCACTTTTTGAACCTACTAAAACATCAATACGATTACCTATAATGGCACTACCGGTATCACCAGCGATTGCTTGACCATAATTTTCTACCCATACTTTTGATCCTAATAGAAATACTTTAATAATTTTTAAAGGATTCTCCTTCCTCAAGCGTGTGAAGGGCGTAGCCCAACGGTAGGTGGGAGATGAATTTCGGTTTGGCATAGCCAAAAGCTTTTGATAAACTAGCTATATGAAGTTCTTTGATGACTTGATATATGAGGTTGCAGGAAGAAAATTGAGTGAGAAAACCAAGCCATTCGGTTCCTGCGTAAAATATCAACCGTACAAAAAGAGCGTCCAAGCGTTGGACATCTAGGGATGGAACACCCTGAAGTAACGCTCAGGGAGACGAAAGGTTGCTTTCATCGTGGAACTGAGAAACTCCCACTTCAAGCCTTGCTAAGTGGCGAGTAGTTCACAGGAATAACTTATTGCCACACAACAGTTCCCTAGTCTATCCTTCAATTCAGATGTTCTTTTCCTTTTTAGTATAAAAATACCCCTTTAGATAACCACCTAAAGGGATAGAGCATCGTATCTTTTTTATAAACATCGCGAATTTATTTTAAAACCATAGTTAACTCTGCCTTCTTGTTATAATCTACTTTTGCGAATTCTCGATCACTATATCCTTTTAAAGACCAAGCAAATTGATTTCCGTCTAATAGTTCATTAATAGGTTCTGTTTAATTGGAATCCTTTTGAACTTTTTTAATTAATAAATCTATGCATCTATAAGTCAATGGAGCCTTATCTTTTAGCTCTTGCTTGGATGATTCGCTAAAATAATAATATGTAAAACATTCCGCAAAATATTCTTCCTTATTTTCGTAATATTTATCCGAGAAAAATTTCTGTCTCTCTTGACTAAAAGGAATATCAAACAAATCAGTATGACTTATATTTAAAAAAACCACTCGATCAATTGCATGCGCTATTTCATGAAGTTCTAAATTAATAGAACCATGCCCCTTTCCTCTTTCACTAAAACCTATTCTAGCCATTACAGGTTTTCCACCAATATCAGATCCCACACCTGGTACATCATCCCAGGTCAATTGTTTTCCTTCGGCATTGGTTTGCCCCTCCCATCCTCGTGGAATTAATCCTTTTAGGTCCCTGTACTCGTCAGACTCAGTGATAGGATAATTAACAAGTTTTACATATGTTCCGTCTGCCACTAATTTATCAAGTATGCCGCTTTTTATTTTTTTTATTCTATCAACCATATGTTGTGCCTCTTGATATTCTTCCACATTATTTCCTCTTATATCAATATGAATAAGATTTTCATTTTTAGTCTGTTGTTCTTTTATAAGCTCAAGTTTGTTTACAGTTTCGGCTGCAATGGGATGGTTTGTAAGGGAAATAGAAAAAATAAATATCAATAATATCAAAATTGTATTCTTTTTCATATAAATCCTCCAGTTATATGATTTTTAATAACTCTTTGATTAAATAGGGATATTAAAAAAACAAAATTGATAGTGATTGAAGAAATAAGCATTCCTTTTAAAAGCCTCATTTCATGATTCCAATAATTCTGAGTTAATTTTATTTTCCATACTTGTTTGCCTTTTTATATTGTATGCATTGAAGGTCTTTTAAATGAAAACAACCTAAATCTCGGATACATAAATCATTTGCTGTTACAGTTGGGACACACAGAGAGCCGTAAGTGCGATCATGTTGTTTACCTGGGCCTGTATGAATATGTAGGAGCTCTCCACCTGGATAAACCGATGAAAATACACCCGGGAGTTGAAATGCAGTTGAATCTAAAATACGAGTATGCTTGAAAACAGAAGTGTATGGAGAAGAAATCGGCATAGATGCGGCCAATTTTTTGCTTAGTAGTTCGGCTAGTAGGTGTTGTAAAGGTAGGACGGCCGCCTTATTAAACCGTTGATTCAGTCCCTCAGGACTTGATGAGCGCTTCGGTTGATGCGACTTACTTTAAAAATGGACTCAAGTTCATTTAGTGAATAATTACCATCCTCCCATTCTTTCAATATATTAAATTTATCCTTCGCAGAGTAAACTTTTTTAGACATTAACAAAACTCTCCTTCAAGCAAACAGATTTTTATTTTTTATCTGTCTACCTAAAGGAGAGCATATCAGTTTAGAAAGAATAACGTTTTCTTGGTACTTAGAGGTATTGTTGATGGGCATGTATGGCGCTCCTATCAGTATATCCAAGTTTGATAAACCATTTTTATATGTTTCAAAGTTTTTACATCAGAACCCATATTAGTTTAGCTTTTTTTTGCACCTATAACTTGGACATCATCAAATAATACATTAGATGTTCCATTTGACGTTAGAATCCCAACATGAGTGTTTGCTAAATCCCTACTTGTAATAAATTCTAGTTGTATTTCTTGATAGCCTGCTTTCCCCTTAAGCTCGACTGTTTTTGTTATTCGCTCATGTTTCAAATTATCTGTGAATATCGTTACCTTTTGTCTCTCATTTCCATCACTGGAATCCAATTTCACTTTTATAC
Organism: Bacillus sp. NPDC060175; assembly: GCF_042728695.1. Classification (NCBI taxonomy): domain Bacteria; kingdom Bacillati; phylum Bacillota; class Bacilli; order Caryophanales; family Bacillaceae; genus Bacillus; species Bacillus sp. NPDC060175. Next base: position 11,097 of record NZ_JBHWYR010000098.1, on the reverse strand, counting down.
TCAAGGTATATTTAGAGAATGGTAATACTTGATCCTGAATATAAGTCCAAGTATCTCCATTTGTACCAATCATACCAGCTTTCCCTGTGGTACCTCCATTTACAATACCACCTAGGTTAATCCAATTTAACCGTTGATCGTCAAAATTATCCCGCGCTATCACTTGATCCCGTTCCACCGGTTCTAATTCAATTTGATCTAAGGAGAATTTACCTTGTGAATTTTCCAGTTTCAAATCATGTGCACCTTTTGTTAACTTAACAATAGGGCCTTCTACAATCTTGTAAGAACCATATTCTCCTTTAACAGTATCCGCTGCATTTCCAGTAATAGGAATAGTAGTGTCATCTATTTTTGCATAGTTACCACCAGGTTTTCTATGTGAAAGACTGATTTTAGAATTCTCGTTAGCTGCAACCTTATATCTAATTTTATATTCCTGTTCTTTAGAAATTTCGACACCATATGCTAAATAAGAATTGGTGGTATCAGTTTTCATCGCCTTTTGCTTAGCATGTATAGATTCCACTTGTGGTTGAAAATTGCTCATTCCACGGTTATACTTTGCAGCTGGGATTGTTGTTATCATATTTGTCATTAGATAAGTGGACGACTGTGTAAGATTCTTGTCGACAAACCCAAATACTACTGCATCAATACCTTCAAATCCTGGATAGGTACTTCTGTTAAATGCGTGAATTTGAGAAAGTTTTTGATTCGGATATTCAAAAATATCTTCTTTGTATGATCCGCCTGAAAAATATCTACCAAAGTAAGGGTTATCTCCCCCAGTATCAAATTTAAAGTCAATATAATTAGGAGTACGGCTTGATTGCGCCTTAACTCTAGTAATCGGATTATCAGAAGGATTTATAAGATTCTTTAAAGCCCCCCCACTTGCATTTCCAGTCCATCCAGGAGTAGTCCAATTGGAACCACCATTCTGCTTATCAGAAAACCATGGTTGAATAGCATCAATACGATCAAAAGATCGTATATCAAGCTTGTGCAGATCCCCTTTATATTCTTGAGAATCTAGGATCTTTTGTATGTTTTCCCATGTTGTTCCTTCCCCTGTTCCTCCTTGTGGTATGACTGCGCCTTTAATAGAAGAATAAATTTGCCTAGAATTTTCTTGCATTACGCCTTTAGAATATGTTTCAGGATTTGTTGCTGGAAACAAATCTACAAAATCTAAAACACTTAATGTATATTCCCTTACATAATCATTAATATGATTCCATCTGTCAGTATTTCTATTTGGTTGTTGCGTATTAATCTCTTCAGCTTCTTTTTTCCTTTTTTCCAATCCATCATTATATACTTTCATAGCATAATTCGTATATTCTTGAATAAGTTTTTTCTGATTATCCTTATATCCTTGCCATTGATCTTTATCCATTCCCCATTCTTCACCATATAAAATCATATCTCTCTGCAATAAGAGATGAGCATTTGCAGCTTGCACAAAGATTGGAGCTGTTATTTGTTGATATACAGAATCATTTGATTTTTCAGGCGTTTGAACAACAGCAATAAATTCTTTCAACTTCCTATCTGCTGCTCGGACAGCTTCAATCACTGGTGTGCCAGGCTCTTCTACTCTTTTTAAGCTATTTTTACTGTCATTATATATTTGGAGAACCCGTTGATACTCTTTTATCGCTGACATCGCCCCATTAAATTCAGCACCCATAAGATATTTATGATAATCATTTATTTTACTATCTATTTTTTCATCGATGTATATTTCTAATTGCCTCCACATATCCGTTCCGTTAGCATCATTAGTAGGAATAAACACACTCCAAATACTTGCTAAAAGACTAGCTGGTGGTGGTAATAATGATAATCCTGTTGTCATCATGCCTTTTAGAAAAGAAATAGTACCCGAACCAGCATCCCCTTTGTTCTTAATATTGACTAATAAAGGTTGCCACTGATTGTTATTAAATGCATCTATAAATTGTGAAAAAGTTACTCCCTTATAAGGGTTCTCAAACCAACCATATGAATCTATCGGAAGGCTATTTTGATTAATATTTTTTGTTTGATTTTCTTGTAAATCTTCTTTTTTTTCATTTTCTGCAAATGCCGTATAAGCAGTTGGAATGTAGGTTCCAGCAAATACACCTGTAGCTAATGTGATAGATAATATTTTCTTTTGTTTCTTTGTCATAAAATCCCCCGTTCCCATAAGTAAATCCCCTTATGCTTTGTTCTTTGGGTGCTTCTGGTACAAAAATTCAGAAATATTTTCTTGTCAAATTCATGCCTATAGTCTTGAAAATAGAAGAAGTATACTCTAATTTCATTGGGATATAGTCTTAATAGTAATGATTGACACAACATTTAGCAATTCTATGAAAATCCCCGCCTTTGATAGCTATTATGTTTATTTAAAAGTGTATTTTTAAATATTCCTCTTAATAAACGTAGTAAAAAAAGAAAATTTAATGTGAAAATCATACATTAAAGGTTAACTATCATTTAAAAAGACTTAATATTGTAATTTTTCTTACATTTATTAAGTTTTAATAAAAGGGCTAGCGACTCGTTGACTAATCCAGATGGCTAAGTCTGAGCCAGAAAACTTACGTTTCTGCTTTACAAACCCAAGTTCTCTTGCAAGTTCTTCTAAAAATACAGGTGTCACATATCGTTGTAATTCCTCTGCAAATAGTTGTAGTTTATCTTGAATCGAGAGATTCATCAAAAAACGTCATCCTTTCTAAATAAGCTAGATTAGAAAGGATGACGTTTTTTGGTACTTGAGGGTATTAAAATCTCTTAAGTTGATGGCGATGGGGTAGCGTCAGGAAAATGCGGATTTACAACGTTAAGGAAATTCCAAATTAAAAAGCCCAACTTCTCTGCAAAACAAAATAGAGAAAGGGAGCTTTTCAGTTACTTCATTATTTTTATTTGAACTAATATAAAACTGCTAAGTTTATTTTTTAGCTCAGCTATTTATTGAATTCATTAACTGGAAGAAGTATTCAGGTTTATGAGTCTTATTTAGATTATACCATGAATGTAATGTGTCGGGTGCAAATACATCTAATTTTTTCAGTACTTCCATCGCAAATTCCAGAGGAGCTATTCCTGATGCAGTAACTAAATTCGCATCAGATACCGCAGATCTCAACTCATAGAACTTTTCTCCTTTATAGTTAGGACATACCATTTTAGTGTATTCTAAATTATTACTTGTATGCTTTCTAGTATCTAAGTATCCCATATTCGCAAGGGCCTCAGTTGCACCACAAATTGCAGCAACAATAGTGCCAAGCTTTAAAGCTTGGCCAATTCTTTCCAAGATAGGTTGATGAATTTCTTCACTCCAAGTAGTCCCTCCTGGTAAAATCAAAAGATCTTTACTCTCAAAAGTACATTCATCAAGGGAAATCTCTGGTTTTATGCCCAGTCCTCCCATAGTAGTAATCATTTCTTTATTAGCTCCTACTGTAATTACTTTTAAAGGTACTAAATCTTTTTTGAAATATCTTCCTGAGTTTAGTTCAGCAATTAAATATCCATATTCCCAGTCCGACATTGTATTAAATACATATATAAAAACTTTTTTTGTTTGCATCCAATAACACTCCAATCACAATTGATATAGCTATTATAATATAACTTCCCTGACAGTTAACGTCAGGGAAGTTATCATACTTGATGAAATTTTATTAATTCCGACAGAACTTCAATAAGTCTTTTCTTAAGACTTATTGGCTCAATAACTTTAATAGATTTATTATACGGTAAAAGTAAATAAGGTACATATTTATGTATCATATCTTTTTCAAGAAGAAAAACTGCTTGATTTGAAGTCCGTTCTTGTAAATAATGTCCTAAAAACCAATGTTGGCAAATATCAGCCATTACACTTTTATCCCCATTAATAACCAAAGAAATAATCCCTTCCTTATCTTCTATAGTTGGAAGAAGATTTTTTATAAAAAAGTCACGTGCTGAAAAGTTTTCTGGCCGGTTAAACCTATTTTCGGTTAGCATTAGACTTTCAATTCGATCTACTCTAAAACTACGGATATCATTCCTAAGATGACAAAATCCAATCACATACCACTTATTATTCCAATAGATAATTCTGTACGGATCGATCAATCTATAATTTAATTGCTTTTCGCCACTTTTATAGTAAATAATTTTTACTGAGTACCGGTCAGCTACGGCCTGCTCCAACTCCTTCAAAAAAGGTTCCATAGAGAGTGAACTTAATCGACTTATTACTTCTAGACTAGTTAAATGTTGGTTTATCTTTGCTTCCTGCTCTTGATTTGAGTATTTACTTAGTTTTGAAATGGCCCTATTTAGTGCTTCACCTCCATAATATCCGGCTTCTTCCGCAAAAACAGCAGCGTGAAATAGTGAAGTTTGCTCCTCAAAATCAAAAAAAGAGGAGCCTCAATAAAATTGTTCAATAAAGTGTATCCACCGTTATGTCCTGGTTCTGAAATTATAGGTACGCCACTTGTTGAAATTGTATCAATATAACGATACACAGTCCTTATATTCATCTCTAACTTTTCTGAAATTTGTTTTGCAGTAATTTTTTTACCTGAGCGAAGCATCCATAGAATTGCTAACATATTGTCAATTTTAGGCATATAATTCCACCTCTATATGGAATTTATTTTCTATTATATATTTCTGATTTTTGGTATAACTCATCAACTGTTCCTTTCCGATAGCTTTCTATATAATGAGGCCCTAGACACATTTGTAATTTTACAAATTTGATTTACAGTCATATCTCCCTCTTTATAAAGCTTTACTGCATAATTCATTCCTGCATGATTTTTATGGTACTTCTTTAACCGACCCTTAAACTTTCCTTCTTTCTTAGCCAGTTCAATCCCTTCACGCTGCCGCATACGGATAAGATCACGTTCTAATTGGTTTACACCCGCCATAACCGTAATTAAGAATTGGCTGTAGGGATTATCTTCTGATAAATCTAGCCATGTATCTTTTAAGGATTTTAAATTTGCCTTTTTACTCCGTATGTTATCGATTAATTCAAATAAATTTTGTGTACTACGAGTAATCCGAGTTAAGTCCGTAACATAAATGATGTCACCTTCTTGTATATCCTCTAACATTTTTTGAAGTTGCTCACGATCTTTTGTTGCTCCGGAAACTTTTTCTTTAAAAATAATATCCATTCCGATTTCGTTCAGTTGCTGAAATTGCCTTGAAGGATTCTGGCTAGTTGAACTGACACGTATATAACCGATTTTTCGCAAAATATCACCTCGTTTTTGAGACAAGTCTTATGAGACGCTCTTAACTATGATTTTATCAGTCTTCTACACTTGTATCAATAGAGTACATTCTATTGATACATAATTGAACTAATTAACTGAATAATTACAGAAATGAGATGATACTGTATGAAAATGGCGAGAGGTAGCGAATTACTTACACCGGAACAGCGACAAGCCTTTATACAAATTTCTGAAGATGAGTGGGCGCTAGGAACCTACTACACTTTTTCCAAACGAGATTTAGAAATTATAAATAAGCGAAGGAGGAAAAATTAGACGCTATTGAGGTTTTAGGTACCCCTATATTATGTTAAAGAAACTCTTCTTCAACATAAAAACTCATTTGCAGATTATTGCAAATGAGTTTTTAATCCCTAACTGACCACTATTTTTTATTCTTCTTAATTTAATTATTTTTCTCCAGACATTCATAAACTGCCATCATTTCTCGCTTATTCAACTCACGAATTCGATTAAATATTAGAATGTCTGCAACATCCTCAGTTCGTAAGCTTTCATCCACAACATCACTAACTTTTCCAGTTAACCATGTTTGTACATCTATGCCATCAATAATTTCTTTAAGCCCTTCATCATTAATACCACTTGCATTACAAGTTATACATGGAATTGTTAATTTAAACACGCCATCATGTAGATTATCTTCGGTTATAACTTTTTTTCCGTTACAGAATGGACATGGGTTGCTTTTTTTTATTTTATTAATTTGGGTAACTAATTTTTTATAACCAAATGCTTCATACACATATGTTAATTTTTTATATTTTCCATTTGTGAAATACTTATCTATGATAGTTTCTCTTGTTTCATTGATATTTTGGAAATCACAAATAGTAACCTTATTATTATTGCTGATTGATTCGATATTACCTTTAATTTCGCCCCAGAATGGTAAAACATTTTGTAACACCATTTCATAGTTTGAAAAGCTTGCTTGTTCTAATTCAAACATTTTCAGTGCGACTTGTGTTTTCCTAGGCAGTAAAGAGACATCTTCTGTCATAATCATATTGTCACCTACGATAGGTTTCAATTTGATGAGTATAGGTAAATCTCCTACAATTTTTATTATTTCATTAAGCGGCTGATTGATAATTTCACGAATATCTGTATCTCCAAATTTAAGTGGTTTTTGGTGATTTAATACAGTTGCCTCACAAATTGGACATGTCATCATTTCTTTAGAAGTCTTAATATCTTCTTTAATAGCTGCTTTTGAAATAACAATATATCCGCCAATAATTGTATTAAATCCTACCCATGTTCTACGTGTCTTGCCTTTCTTATCATAAAATGACTTATCAAAATAGCCGTACCAAAATGTATGTTTTTCTTCCTCAGACATATCATTATAGCTTTTTGACAAATCATGACCAATCTCATTTTTAATTTCTTCAAATAGAAATTCTATTTTTTCATATTGATAAAATTTTAATACTTTCATGATTTCAGGATCGAATAGACCATCCCAAAATGGAACATTTTTATCTTGAATTGTAATTTCTTTATCAAAAACTTCAATTTGAAGACGTCCCGAACATGATGGGCAATGATTATCCTGAGAATAGAAATCGAAGCTTCTCGTATCTTTATTAGTCGGGTGAGCAGCTACAATATGATTGATCAATCCACCAATTTCATATAAGAAACTATATTGACTATACAAATGTCTTTCGAGATCAATAGCAACAACAGGTGCAATTGTATCAGATTCGTATTCACCGTAAATTAAACGAGCCATTGATGATAAGCTTTTCAATATGCCACCCTTATAGATGTTTTCTGCATTTTTAAAATAATCAATATGATTCTCTTCTAAGTAATTAATTCCATTTTGTTGATTCAGTGTTGAAGAAATATGTATTTGCTCAGCATTATTCACACTGCTTTTTTGATGATAATAATCCTCATGACTTACTACATCAAGATGCTCTATAGATTCAAGCTGTCTTTTTCCAAAATCGATGATATAATCAGAGCTTTCTAACATGTAACTATTATGTTCAATCATAATGATAGAGACAGATTCATCTTGCAATATCCCTCTAACACTATCTATAAATTGATTTAAAATATTTTGTGATAAACCTTTTGAAGGCTCATCAAAAATAAATAATGTATGTGGGTTTCTTGTTTTTGCAAATAACTCAGAAACTAAATGAACACATTGAAACTCACCCGTTGATAATGTTTGTGTTTTTCGTTCTAATGTTAAATAGCCCAGTCCTAATTTGATTAGTAGGTTCAAACGTTTATACGCAATATCTTCATTTGGAATTTCATCAATAATATCCTCAATTGAGCGCCCAAAAATATCATCAACTTCTTCACTATACTTTGTCAGTTTCTTTTTAATATCTAAGAAAGTTGCTACAGTTGATCGACTTGTAATCGATTGGTTTCGATCTTGCCCTACCATAACTAGTTTATCTTTTGGATATCGTTTCAAGAAATCTGTAGCTAAACACTCATTGACAAGTGTAGATTTCCCGCATCCAGACTCTCCTGTAACAGTTACAAGTCTATTTTTAGGAATCTGAAACTCAGTCATTTGGATATTTCGGCAATATAATTCATGGAATGTATAATATTCTGTTGGCATTTCGTTATTTCGTTCTGACAGTATTGGCTTTGGCCTTGGTGATTCTTTCACAATTTTCCCGCCATATTTTCCACTACCAGGTCCAAAGAATAATTGCTCATCAGTTGTATTTAGTACTGTATCTGAATGATCAATGAGCCAAATTTGATTATTGCACCCTAACTTTTCGATTTCTTCTAATATTTGTAATAATGTTACATGATCAAGCCCCACAGAAATCTCATCAATAATAATTACTGCATTTTCACTTACTGCCATGAATTCAGCTAAGTAAAGTCGTGTTAATTCTCCACCTGACAACGTACCCATAATTCGATTTAATGTTAAATAGCCAATGTTCATATTAATAATATTTTCTAATATGTGTTGTTTTGCTTCACTAATATTTAATTCTTCTGCTAATGAAAGAATAGATTCAACACTTAAATCGTTAATATCCGAAATTGTGTGTGGTGTAGCAAGTAACTCAATAGTATGTTGTTCAACTTCTTCACTAAAACGTTTTCCTTTACATTTTTTACACTCAATATTTTTAGTAGTACCACGCCCTTTACAAGCAGCACACCAACCTAACTGATTATTAAATGAAAAAACCTCAGGAGATAGATTAAATTCTTCAGCAAGTTTTTCACGAATCTCTTTAAGAACACCTGTGTGAGTACCAATTGTCGAGCGCGGATTGGAAGAAATCGATGATTTCCCTAAAAAAAGGACTAAAGGCATTTCTTCCATCTTAATAGCACTAAAATTAGTTTCCATAATATTAGGAAATAAATATTGATATTCAGCCTTTGGCAATAAGGAAACTAGACGCTTCTTTGATTCTTCACCAATTGTTTGACAAAGAGTTGTTTTTCCAGATCCAGATAAACCAGCAATACCAAGTGATTTATTAAACGGAATGATAGCATCTAATTTATTTATGTTATTTGCAATTAATTGATTTACTTTCATATTAACCTCTATTCTTATTTTCTCAAAAAACCATTTTTATAATATAATAATTACACAATGAATATTACCTATTACGCAATTATCATTTTAGTTCATGAATCTTAACCTTGTATTTTTCAAACCATTGTTGCCACTCGTCTTTTGGAAATTCTTTCTCTTTTCCTTCTAACACGGTAGAAAAAAGTTCTAAACAAATATGCCAACCAGCAATATCTTTCGGTGTATGATCTGTTAATTCATGAATGAATTCTTTAAGAAGTAATAGGGATTCATTTCCTGCTTTATGTATTTCAAATCGGACACGATCTTTATCCCATTTGAATTCAAGTACTGCATTTAGTTGACACTCTAAAATATCAATATTTAAAAATGAACCATCCATCATATCGAACTTTATCATTCCACCTGTTTTAAGGTTTTCAATCTGCAAATTAGACATCCATTTTTTAAGCTTACTGTTTTCAGTTAACACAGACCAAACTTCCTCTATCGTATAAGGAAATTGGCGTTCAAATTTTACAATATACCCATTAGATTGTTTCTCTATCTCAGCTAACATATTTATTCCCCTCACCCTCATGCAGAATGTATGTTCTTATTTTATTTTACACAAATTTATGCATAAAAGAAATCTCTACAACAATGAAATATTAATTTAATGTGTGCATGATACTTTGAAAATTGATTGATTATATATTCTCTCCATATTTTTAATACAATAGGCGCATCTCAAACGTTTTCACGAAAAGATTCGCTAAACAAAATTCAACACGAGAAAATGTGGAATTATTTACTCTATATAATATTTTCATAAGATTTTTGAGAAGAATTTAGTTTAAAGTAAATAGTGTTAAGAATCCCTTATCATATGTGGCCTCTCCCTTTTTGATTAGAGGATTACAAAACAAATAAAAAAGCCGCATTTGCGACTCATGAACTTATGTAACTAACACTTACAATTATTGAATCGCTTATCGCTTAATCGCGTCAACAATTAACGACGGAAAGCCAAGTTTATCGCCTCGATTTCTAGAATCATACCTTTTCGAACGAAAAATAACACCGTCATTCGCATCCCATTCGTTGTAATAAAATTGACCATTTTCATCACAATACTCAAGTAGAACTACCTCAAATCCAGCCGTTTCAAACATTTTCGTTAATGTTTTGTAATTATGAACTATTTTATGACTTGCAGCAGGATGATCTTTCGGCCCAGGTCCGCCTATTTGAACTATATTTTGGTATGTTTCATCTGGAAATAACGCATCAGGGACGCCGCATCGAATATGACCTGATGGTTTTAAAAATTCATAACAGATTTCAGCTGCTTTTACACCTTCTTCAAACGTAAGATGTTCCCATACATGCTCAGCTAAAATAGCTGAAATGGAATTGTATTCAAATCTTTCTTCCCAAGTGGTATTGTCTAGTAAATTAAGTTCATCTTCTTGCGTTTGAATCCAACCTGGATTATTATTAAACACTCCAGCTCCAACTACTACTTTAATTTCATCTTGTTTTATTACCATCATTTTCACCCCGTAAACATTTCAATTTATTAATATATTCTATGTTTACTATAACCTTTCCTGCTTCAACAAATTAAGAAACATATATCCCTCCTCTAATATGAGAAGAAAGTTTAAAGTAGTTTCTGAATGAACTAAGAAGCAAATTGGATTTATTAAATAAGACCATTCAGTCGAATGTAACTTTTCTATTATTCCGTTATATGGTACTTTATCGAAAAAATGAATTGTTAAACGTCATAAAAATATAATGATTATTATCACAAAAAACTAATTAAGAGGAAATTCAGTAGCATGAGCCCGGTACAATACCGAACTCATGCCATTAAAATTGTCTAATGCAAAATCTGTCTACCTTTATGAAAACAGTTCATTATATACTACTGTTTTCATAACTATTTACACACGATTTTTCTTACAGAAATATAACACACCAAAAATCACCAAAATACCAACCACATAAAAAATTGTTGTACCGCTGCCACCAGTATTAGGAATCACCCAATTATTCTTCGCATTTTTCACTGTTATTTTTTGTATCCTTACTGCCTCTGTAATTTCTACCTCTATTGGATCTCTAAGTAACATATATCCGTTTGGTGCTTTTATTTCTTTAATCGTATATTTTCCTAGTACTAATTGCCTGGAAATCACCTTTCCTTTTTCATCTGTTGTTAATCTAGCAACTTCTTTCCCT
>NZ_JBHWYR010000097.1:4540-14289 GCF_042728695.1 Bacillus sp. NPDC060175 | reverse complement strand
AATCAACTAGTGCTCGTTCTGTTTGTTCTACTAAGTATCCATAAATATCAAAGTCTGCTCTCGGTATCGACTTCTTACCATTCGGTTGATGAGACATCCCCACATAAGATTGAATAACTGATGCTGGCACAAGGAATACTATCTGATCCTTACTGAACTCTATAAGGAAAAAACAAATAGATGAAATAATAAGTATATCTAATTAAAATTTCATCTGTACTTTTCTATTCAAATAACGATTTCGTTATAATTTATGAACATATTTTAGGCCTAAAAATCCTACCGAACATTTTTAGGATAAATTTACCGGATGAATTAGCAGAAATTTCGTGTTATTCTGAACGTGTTGAATAACCCAATACATTCAACAATACTCTTGATTGCATACTTAGTATGCAATCACCTATACAGATACCTTAGCTAATACGTCTCCCTAATCGTTGTGATTACTAAGGTATCTTTTTATAAGCCCTGTGTGCAGGGCTTTTTTATTTCAGTGATGATGCTCTTTTTCCCATCTAGTTATCAATGCTTTTAGTCCACTTTCTTAATAAAATTCAAATTTGGTATTACTTTACTCCTAACCCCATTTTTATCCCTTTGACTATCCGATAGCTCGTCCACCTCTACAAAATGGGGTTCCACCCCATGCCCATCAACTTAAGAAAACAGATTCACCCTAAAACGAAAAAATGAGCTTAATTCTCATATATAACTGTCGAGAGATAAAATTTTTGTTTTGATGGTGCTTCAAAATATTAGCTTGATGGCGATGTGGCGGTACCCCACATCCATCAACTTAAGGATGTGGGGTGCTACCCTATAATAGGTGAATAAAGTTACGTTCAAATTCCGCAAAAGAAGCAAATAAATGAAACATAAATTGACCAGTAGCACTTGAACGATCCATTGTAATATTTTCATAAACACTATAAAAACTAATCCCTCGTTCATTCAATTCATTAACAATCTGAACATAGATAAGTTTACACGTTTTTTAAACAAAAGACGAAATTCTATAATTTTTGTTCAATATTAACGTGTCCAGAAACATACAATTTTCTGGACATGATAAAGCAATTTAGTTTCCATCCAAAATACTGGCTAACTCTTTATACATATAGAAATACTTTAATAATTTTTAAAAAGTATACTAAAGGTATTCCTTGTCTACTTTTCACAGCAATTGATAGTAATTTCTTATTTTTGGGAAATGGATGGTAACTCTTGTATACTTTCCTTCTTGTGATTGAATAGAAATATCATGTCCCAATTTCAAAACCATTTGTTTTGCAAGATACAGTCCCATCCCTGTAGATTTTGTATGGGTTCTTCCAGTAAAACCTGTGAACCCTCTTTCGAATACACGGTGTATATCTTCTTGCTTTATCCCAATGCCTGTATCTTGAATGAGCAATCGTTTTTCTTCATTATCCTCCTCAAAACGGAAAAAAACTTCTCCACCTTCATTTACATACTTTAAAGCATTTGCTGTAATTTGGTCTATGATAAATGCAAGCCATTTACTATCGCTTTGTACGAATTTCTGAGCTTCCTCCATATGAAAGTGAATTCGTTTCGAGATAAAGATTTTGGCATATTTCTTTACACTTTGTTTAATGATTTGATCCAGCTGCACATCTGTAATGAAATAGTCTTTAGAAAATGAGTCAATCCGTGAATAGTAAAGAGCCTGTTCCACGTAATTATCAATTTTGTTCAGCTCGTCTTCAAACTTATCTATAAGAAAATCTACTGTTTTTCCCGTACTGTTTTCAATAAGTAAACTACTTGCGGCAATTGGAAGCTTTACCTCGTGAACCCAGGACATAATAAAATCTTGGTGATCCAATTTCTCGTGAATCAACTTTTGAAGTTGCTTAGAATGCTTGTCCCGTACTATTTTTATCATTTTGACATATAAAGCTTGTTCATAATTTTGTGGCTCAAGCATTTCTACAGGAAAGTCTTCCTTCTGATTCTTAATTAAATCATTTAGTTCTAGGTAAAAAGACCTCCGGTAATAATATCCAATAGTAATATACAGACTTACGGAGAGAAAACAAATAACGTGAGTATAGAGCAGATTTTGAATAACGAGATTCCGACTATCGTTTACAACCATAATTAATGAAACAAACAACATTAATATGAAGTACAGTATGAAAAAGAATCGTTTATCTTTTATATATTGAAAAAAACTCATAAAATAATATACCCGTATCCTTTCTTAGTGGTAATGAAACCTTCTTTACCGAGGTCAGTAATTTTTTTGCGTATCCGTGCAATGTTAACCGTTAAGGTGTTTTCGTCCACGAATCTTTCATCAGCCCAAAGACTGCGCATTATCTTTGTTCGGCTTACAACTGTCCCTTTATTTTGCATGAGAAGTTTTAAAATAATAAATTCATTTTTAGTTAGCGTAATCGCTTCATTCACATATGACACATTGTAGGTTTTAAGGTTGAGCACAATTCCATCATGCTCAATAACTTTTAACTCTATGTCTTCTATATACGTATACGTCCTACGCAGGAGTGCATTAACCTTTGCCATTAAAACATCTGTGTGGAACGGTTTATTAATAAAATCATCCCCACCCATATTCATCGCCATTACCATATCCATTGGTGTATTACGAGACGAAAGAAAAATAATCGGCGCTTTTGAAGTTTCTCTAATTTTATTACACCAGTAAAATCCATCAAATGATGGTAAATTAATGTCCATTAGTACAAGATGAGGACTAGTTTTAAAAAATACTGATAATACTTGGTCAAAATCTTCTACCTTTACTGTAGTAAATCCCCATTTTTCTATTGTCTCTCCCAACATATCTCGAATCGTTTTTTCGTCTTCTACAATCATAATTTTCATGGTTATTCCCCCAAAATCTTATATTAAAGATAATTTGTGTTATATGATATGTGCTCATACTTCTGCATTAAATTACGATAGCATAATCGTCTATATCACATTATAGTGGAAAAGATAAAGAAAAAAGGGATATTTATTGTAAGGTGACAAAACTGTAAGGTTAACCTTCACAACTGTAAGGTTATCGAAGGGTTACATCATATAGAATAAAACCTGTAAGAAAAAAATAACTTCTTTGATGGAGGAATTATATATATGAAATCAATAGTAGACGCAAAACAAATCAAAAAAATGTATGGAGCAAAAGGAAATACATTTACTGCATTACATGATATTGATTTAACTGTTCGCGAAGGTGAGTTTGTTGGAATTATGGGACCTTCAGGTGCCGGAAAGTCCACACTTTTAAATATTTTGGCGACCATAGATCAGCCAACGTCCGGTGAGATTTTAATTGATGGGACAAGCATACTAAACATGCAAGAAGAACAATTATCCGCATTCAGGCGGGATAAACTCGGTTTCATTTTTCAAGATTACAATTTATTAGATACGTTAACAGTGAAAGATAATATTTTGCTGCCACTTGCACTAGCAAAAATGGATGTACAAGAAATAGAAAACAGAGTTAACGAAATTTCAGAGCGTTTTGGTATTCGTTCCATTTTAGATAAATACCCGTATCAAATTTCAGGTGGGCAGAAACAGCGCACAGCTGCTTCGCGTGCGATGGTATCAAAACCCAGCTTAATATTAGCAGACGAGCCAACTGGCGCACTCGATTCAAAATCGGCAGCAGACTTATTGGAGAGCTTGCAAAAATTAAGCCAAGAAGATAAAGCAACCATCCTCATGGTAACACATGATGCATTTGCAGCTAGCTATTGTAAACGCGTGTTATTTATTAAAGATGGCACGCTGTTTACCGAACTCGTAAAGGGGAATTCTTCTGGCAAAGATTTTTTCAAAAAGATATTAGATGTATTGTCCATTCTTGGAGGTGGTACAAGTGACGTTATTTAGTTTAGCGAAAAAAAATATTAAAGGGAATTTAAACAACTACCTTCTCTACATTTTCTCTATGGTGATTAGTGTCGTGATTTGCTATACTTTCAACTCATTATTGTATACACCAGAAATTAAAAATGCAGTTAATAATATGGAAGGTACAATGTCACAAACCTCTTTCGTTTTAATAGGATTCATAGCGGTTTTCATCGGATATTCTAATGCATTTTTCACGAGAAAACGTAAAAAAGAAGTAGGTATGTACTCCCTACTTGGCGTGAGAAAAAAAACCATCGCAAGAATGCTGTTTTTTGAAAATGTAATCATCGGGGCTATCACTTTAATATGCGGGCTCATATTAGGAGTCATATTATCCAGATTGTTTATCATGTTACTCCTTAAACTCGTAGGTGCTCCGGTCGATGTAAGTTTTGGCATTCCTACGGAAGCAATTATGAATACAACTATTACATTTACGGTCATTACAATTTTCACATCCCTTCAATCGTATCTTTTAATTTATCGCTTTAAATTAATTGAATTATTCCAAGCAGAGAAAAAAGGGGAGAAAGTACCAAAAGCATCTATCGTTTCTGCCGTAGTTTCGATCATTTTACTCGTAAGTAGTTATTGGCTTATGTTTAACGAGGCAGCAATGCTTTCTATGCCTCTTGTTGCTATTGGAACGTATTTATTATTCCGTTCTTTAACTGTGTATATACTAAAGCGTGCACAAAAAAATAAACCGAGCTACTATAATGG
Source organism: Bacillus sp. NPDC060175 (assembly GCF_042728695.1). Classification (NCBI taxonomy): domain Bacteria; kingdom Bacillati; phylum Bacillota; class Bacilli; order Caryophanales; family Bacillaceae; genus Bacillus; species Bacillus sp. NPDC060175. Next base: position 9,642 of record NZ_JBHWYR010000097.1, on the reverse strand, counting down.
GATTAACATCATTGGAACATCTCACTTGCTGTATCGTATAAAAGGAAATGCCCTTATGCTTACAGTTATTGCATTACTAATTTCAGTAGCACTGCCATATCTTCAAGCGAGTTTCTCTGAATATTCAATCACTGAAAAAGATGCTCATGAAGCAGCTCCTTTTAGCTATATTCATCTTTCAAAAGATGAAACATCTGACAATCAAATCCATCGGGTTATTTCAAAAGACAAAGATCATCCGCTTACAGCGCAACTGGATATCCCGATTATTCAAGTAAAAGGGAATACTTCAGCACCATTCCAAGATAAAAATGACCTTTCTGTTAATTTGATTTCAGAGAGTGTATTTCATAAAATGAACAAAATTCTAAAATTAGGAGATATACCAAATCTTTCTGGTGAGCACGCAATAGCATTTAAACGATACATTAATCAACCAGCCACTGATTTTATTAATCACCAAGTCAACATTCAGTTACCCGAGAGAAATTATACTTTTAAGCTCAACAAGTTAGAAAAAAAATCGATACAACTAACATCTGGTTCTGAGCTTTTATACATTGTAATTGATAATGAAATGTTTGACAGTGTTGCAAAACAAGTCAGTCCCATCACATATAAAGCTTATAAAGTGGAGGATGAAAAAACAACCAAAGAAACATCTGAGATAGTAATGACACTAGCAGGAAACGATACTCATATGCGCACATTCTACGAAGGGTATAAAAAAATAAAGGCACTTACAGGAATGAAAATCTTTATAGTTAGCTCTTTAGCATTAGTTTTACTAGTGGCAACAGGAAGTGTTATTTACTTCAAACAGCTAACAGAGGCACATTCAGATAAAAATCGTTATGAAATTTTACGAAAAATCGGTGTAAATAAAAAAGAAGTACGAACTACGATAGCCAAACAAACATTATTTATATTTCTCCTTCCGTTAATTATTGGGATACTAAATGCGGGCATGTTAATAATATCAATGGTTATACAATATGATATGGACATAAAGGAAAACATAATTTCATTTATTTATGCTATGACAACGTATGGTGTAATCTACCTTGTTTACTACGTGTTAACCATTAATTCCTATAATAGAATTGTGAATAAATAAACATGAACCATCTCTCGAATATCGGGAGGTGGTTTAATATATTTAACAAAATAAGAAGCATAGTGAACAGTGGGCTAATTAAGATATGCCTAAACGTACAATTTGAACGCATTTTAAATAGTTAAAACATTGCTCCAAAATCAATCAGAAATTGTACGGACATTCAAAATTTTTTCTTATCTAATTTTTCTTGTATTACGATCATAGAATTACGAATTTGATTAATTTCACTATTAGTTAATCCATTAAATAATTGATATATTTGTTCATCTGACTGAATATTGATTCTATCAAGCAATTCCTCACCTTTTTTTGTCAAAAAAAGAAAGCTTTTTCTACTATCTATTGCTGAGCTTTTCTTCTTTATTAATTCTTCCCTCTCTAATTTACGTAAAATTCTGCTCATATAGCTTCTATCAATATTAAGTTCTTGCACGAGATTATTCGCAATACAATTAGTTTTTTCACTTATCTCAAATAGTATCCGTGCTTCGGTTAATGAATATTCTGTATCTAGAAATTGATTATTAAATAAGTCAAGTACCTTCGTATAAAATCGATTGAAGTGTCTAATATCATAAATAATTTTTTTATCCATATTTTCTCCTTTAGTTGACTTAATCCACATTTAATATTAACATAACTGTATCCTTAGAATGTGGACTCAGTCAACATTTAGGGGTGCAATTTTCGAAATAATTGGAACTTTTATAAAAAGCTAATTGTAGGAGAGATCATATGATTATTCGGGAAATTAAAAAAGAAGACAATGTGAAAATTAAAAAAATAATACAAAATTCATTAAAATCACTTGGATTAGCGATTCCTGGAACAGCCTATTTTGACCCTCAGCTTAACGACCTTCACCAATATTATACTGATTTAAAACATGGAAACTATTGGGTTGTAGAAATGGAAGGAGAAGTAGTTGGTGGAATTGGTATAGCGCAGTTTAACGAACATGAAAAAGTTTGCGAATTACAGAAGTTATACTTAAGTCCCCAAACACAGGGCTTAGGATTTGGAAAGAAGTTAATGGAAAAAGCTTTATCATATGCTGCTAAACATTATACAAAGTGCTACTTAGAAACACAGCATGAATTAAAAACTGCATGTATACTATATGAAAAGTTTGGATTTACGCTTTTACATGAGCCACTATCAGGTTCTGATCATTCTGCTATGAATGCGTGGTATATAAAAGATTTAAATTAACAATAATGAAAATTTTTATTACACCTGATTTACACGGAGATGCTGGTATTGGTATTACTTTTGATTGCATCAGGAGTATAGGCACGTTATAATAATCTCTAATTACATTCAAAGAGGTGCAAAAAATGAATAAAACTGAACTAACAAAAATGGTAGCAGAAAAAGCAGAACTTACACAAAAAGAGGCAGCAGCAGCAACACAAGCTGTATTAAATGCTATAACAAATGCGCTTGCAAATGAAGAGAAAGTACAGATTCTTGGCTTTGGTACATTTGAAGTGCGTGAAAGATCTGCACGTACAGGACGTAACCCACAAACAGGTGAAGAAATGCAAATCGCTGCTTCAAAGGCACCTGCTTTTAAGGCGGGAAAAGAATTAAAAGAGGCAGTAAAATAATTATACATAGTGAAACAGGACCTGATATATGAATATCAGATCCTGTTTTTTATTTAGTTGATTCTAAATTGTTCGGTTAATCATTATTCATCTATTAATCATTTCACTGCAAGTTGTGATAAAAAAAATATCATCAGCAGTGTTTTCTTTATTACAACTTCTAGCAATAACTTCTGCTGCATATTCTCTGTCCTCTCGGTCTACAGCATACCTTTTTATGTATTCCGATACAAAATATACAGCTTCTTCAAATTCAATATCCGCTTTTTAATTCCAAGTTAAAATACCCCAAAGTAATCCTCCCTATAATGTAATTATAAATGTAGAATTCTACTTAGTTTTATAATTTATATAAATAAATTGATTTATTGGTGTATCTATATCTTGACTTAAATGTAGCACCTGCTGATGTCTAAATCCATATTTCTCTACAAGCTTAATTAATTCTGCTTTCTTTTCTTCAATTAGTTCTTGTAAGTTTCTCATCTCCATATCTATTAGAGCTCCTTTTTTGCGATTTAGCAGTTAAATTATAGAATATATACAAAAATAAAGAAATTGGAAATTTTGGTAATAGAAAGAAAAAACATATATACGTCTAGAATATGTTGATAATTATATATATGCATAATTTCATTTAAAATTATCGATAATGATGTTATACTATTATTAACCAAGAAGAGTTCAACTAATTACGATTAATCACTACATTTTCTTTCATAGTACGTCAGTACATAAAAAGACACTATTATATATAGTGTCTTTTTATATGAGGTAGCACCAGCGTTGCTGTAATCAGGGGCAAAGTAATGCTGGTACTGGGCCATATACTTAAAAGCTATTGAAATTGTATTAAATCCAACCTTTAGGACTTTCACCACCAGGTTATACCTCATGTCGGGTGCAAAAAAGAGTAGAAAATATGATTAGAAATTTTTAAAAATCCCCTCCGAGAAATTCAACTAGCAAAATAGGAGGAAAACATCATGAACAGTCTTTATAACAAACAACCTAGTAGTATTTTTAATGTAATCATTAGTGTTTTTTTCATTTGTATTGCTTACATAGGTTTAGCTTATACTGCTCTTCCATTTAGGTTTACGTTTTTAACGATATCTTGTGTAATTGCTTTATATTTGAACTTTAGCTTTTACGGCATTAAGTCCGCATTTGGTCCCCTACAAAAAGGAACAACTAAAATCATTTTAATTGGACTATTATGGAATATCATACAAAGTTGGATTATTGCATTTTTAGTACAATATGTTTTTCATTTTTCAGTTGCTTATAATGGAAAGGCTACTATTTTCGTAGATAACACACCTATACAGTTTATCTATCACTTGATACAAATTATATGTAGCTTGATCGGCGAAGAATGTTTAATTTTAGTTCCATCTATCTTAGGAATTTACTTTTTGAAAAAACAAGGAATAGACGAAAAATGGTCGATGCTAATAGTAACTCTTATTGGAGCGTTCTTGTTCGGTATGGCTCATTACTCTACATATGACGGTAACTTAATTCAAATTCTTTTAATTATTGGCTTAGCAAGATTGCCTTACAACTGGATTGCATTTAAAGCCAATTCAATATGGGCTAGCGCTATTGCTCATATCCTTTTTGATATGCCGTTGCTCCTAATAGCTTTGTTAGTTACACCGAATTAGAATTCAAAAAAGGATCACTTTTGGGAAGTGCCCGCATCACCATCAAGCTAAAAGAACGAGTTATCCCCAGAACGATATATTGTGCTAACTTGTAGCAAAAAAGCTCATTTTTTCGTCTTGGGATACTTTTGAATTCTAAAGTTGATGGGCATGCGGATGTACCCCATAAAAAAGAAAATTGGACATTTATTCACAAGCCCTACAAATTTTGGGTCACTATACAAAGAGACTTCGCCTTTTCAACGTACAATGAACTTCAACAATTACTAGCTACTTCCTAAACATTGTTCCTCATTTACCAACCTGTTTATGCTTTTATTAAAATTTGCACAGAACCAACAATTTCTTCATATTACTTATTATCCATTATCGGCTGGAGCCTCTCCTGTATTCCCATCATTACTTGGTTGCGTTGGCGTTCCATGGCCATCCCCATTGTTTGGCGGCGTTGTATTTCCTTGGCCACTACCATTGTTTGGTGGCGTTGTATTTCCTTGGCCACTACCATTGTTTGGCGACGTTGTATTTCCTTGGCCACTACCATTGTTTGACGGCGTTGTATTCCCTTGGCCACTACCATTGTTTGGTGGCGTTGTATTTCCTTGGCCACTACCATTGTTTGGTGGCGTTGTATTTCCTTGGCCACTACCATTGTTTGGTGGCGTTGTATTTCCTTGGCCACTACCATTGTTTGGCTTACTT
>NZ_JBHWYR010000097.1:0-4447 GCF_042728695.1 Bacillus sp. NPDC060175 | reverse complement strand
TGACGTTGTATTCCCTTGGCCACTACCATTATTTGGCTTACTTTTCTTTTGCTCTTCTGGTTTCTTTAATTCCTCTTGTTTCTTTTGCTTTTCTTGTTGCTTATTTTGATTATTATTACTTGGCTTTTCAGTCGTATTAGGAGAAGAATCACGTTTCTCACCTTTAATACGTAATTCGCTACCTTCTTGAACTACACTGTTCGGCATTTTAAATTGCGACTTATCTGTAGCCATCTTGCTCATCATTTCTTTAAAAATCAACTGAGAAATTTTCGTATTTTTACTACTAATATAATCGTCTTTACTATCTTTTATATATCCAGTCCATACCGCCATCGTATATTGTGGTGTATAACCAGCAAACCAACTATCACGAGTTGCACTTTCTGGTAGATTATATTGTGCTATTTGTTCTAAAGAATAGTTTGTTGTACCTGTTTTACCCGCTACATCTAAAGAATCTATATTAGCTGCTGTACCCAATCCAGATGAAACAAAAGTACGAAGCATATCAGTAATCATATATGCTGTAGAATCCTTCATAACTCGTTTTGGCTTTTGCTCAAAGCTTTTTGATTTACCATCTGGATAAACTACTTTCTTAACAAAATGCGGCTTCGTATACTTACCATCATTACCAAATGCCGCATAAGCACCTGCAATTTCAGTTGGTGACGCTTCATTTGTACCAATCGCTGTTGACTCGGTCGGTGCTACATTAAAGGTAATACCTAACTTTTCAGAGAAAGCTTTTGATTTATTAATTCCTACTTCTTTTGCAGTTTTAATAGCCGGGATATTTCGGGATGTTTTCAATGCATCACGCATTGTAATTGGTCCTAAATGCTTTCTATCTGCATTTCTAACTTCTTGTCCTGTTGAATACTTAAATGGAGAGTCATCAATTTGATGGTAAGTAGCCCATTTTAAATATTCAATTGCAGGAGCGAAATCAAAAATTGGTTTCATTGTTGAACCTGCTGAGCGATCTAATTCAATCGCTATATTATGTCCTTTAAATACAGCTTTATTTTCACCGCGTCCGCTACCAATTGCACGAACTTCTCCTGTTTTCGTATCCATAAATGTGAAAGCCCCTTGGAATTTCTCATTTGGATAATTAATAATATTTTCATTTAAAAGCTTGTCCGCAAAATCCTGTGCCTTTGAGTCTAATGTTGTATAAATTTCTAAACCGTCAGATCCAATATTAGCATCTGGTAATTCTTTTTCTACTTCTTTCACAACTGCATCCATAAATGCAGGATATGGCATTGCTTGAAGTTCTGTTGCAGATTTAAGCCCATCTGTTACTTTAAACTGTGAGGCTTTTTCCATTTCTTCTTTTGTTATATAACCATGTCGATTCATTAATTCTAGTACAACGTTTCTTCTTTCTGTTGCCCTTTGAACATTTTCTTTTTTCGTTGGATCATAGTTATTTGGTGCTTTCGGTAAACCGGCCAACATTGCAACTTCTGGTAATGTTAAATCCTTCAATTCTTTACCGTAGTAGTTTTGTGCTGCTGTTGCGATTCCATATGAACGGTTACCTAAATTAATTTTATTTAAATACATCTCTAATATTTCATGTTTTGAATATTGTTGTTCTAGTTTATACGCCAAATAAATTTCCTGAACCTTACGCTTTGACGTTTTTTCCATCGATAAGAAGTAATTTTTAATAACTTGCTGCGTAATCGTACTTCCACCTTGAGAGCCGTAATCCCCTTTTAGGCTGACTAAAACTGCACGTGCAGTACCTTTAAAGTCTACGCCACTGTGCTCATAAAAACGTGCATCTTCTGTCGCTAAAAATGCATTTTCTACTAATTTAGGTATTTGATTATACATAATATTCGTTCGTTTTTCTTTCCCATATTCATATATCAATTTTCCATCTTTATCATAAATTTTTGAGGATAACGGATTAACAAGTTTTGCTTTCTCAAGTTTTGGCGCATCCTTGATCATAACGAAAAAGGTAGCAACCCCTGCGACTAATCCTACAATACCAAGTAGTAAGCAACTGATTAAAAATTTGCGAAAAAACGATGTTTTACCTTGTTGTTTTTTAGAAGCGGGGTGTTTTTTCTTTTTAACTTGTCGTCGCTCCTCTCGAGAACGATAATTTTCTGACATGCTACTTTCTCCTGCCTTTCAATTCTCCCGTTGATTTACTTAAAATTATTGAGGTCACCTTCAGAAATATACTTATATTTAAAAAGTGTGTTAATTGGAATCAGTCAATATTTTCCTAATCTATAGACTATAAAACTAAGATTAACTCTTGAACAAACTATTTTCATCTCTATTCTTTATAATAATGCTGCCCCTTAAAGTAAGGAAATTGTGAGCTGTTCCTCATCTCTTTGTACTATATCTAATATTTGTAATACTGAGTTCTTCGACCACTCGTCTAATATAATGGTTCTTGTTAGCATAATCGTAATGAAATGAAATGAATGTAAAAAACGATTCTTTTGATGTAAAAAAGAATCGACTTCTAATTTTATCCTATAGATGGTATGGAATATAGGGAATCAGAAAGCAAAGGTAAAATCAATGCCCTCACTTGAGAGCATCTATTGTAACCTTGGCATTCTGCGCGATTAGCTCAGTATCATATATAGCATCTTGACTGGACAGAATTGCAATGATAATCGATTCTCTGGTTCTCTATTCGGTGGCTAAACGATGGCAATATCATTAGGTGTTCCGTAGCTTCCGGCTCCAGATTTATCATCGACTTCCCAATCTTTTGGTACACCAGCATGGATGAGTTCGTCTCCTGTAGCATTTCCGCGCATCCAATCCGTAGGGATTTTACGTTTATCAGTTTGGAGTGCATCTCTGACCGTGAAGGCCTTAAGATTGGTAGCAAGTGTTTTTGCTGTACTTGTATCACAAATGTCTCCCGGAATAGCTTCTTTCATATCTGGCTCAAAGCAATCAGCCAAGGTAACCTTATTACCATTCTGTCTAAGTGCTTTTTCAAATCCTTTAGGTCCGTCTAATTTCTTGAATAAAATGTTCCCGCAGTGTTATCACTGTAACGAATAGCAGCCTCTGCAATTTCCCCAAGAGTCATGCCGGTATCCACGTGTTTCTCTGTAATTGGTGAATACTCTACTAAATCATCCTTTGTATAAGTGTTAACTTTGTCTAATTTGTCAATTGGATATTGTAGTAACAATGCCCCTGCAACCAGAGCCTTAAAGGTAGATGCGTAAACAAACCGTTCATTAGGTGATCGATAAGTAACTGCCCAGTTTGTACCGGTGTCAATTGCATAGACACCCAGTCGAGCGTCAAACTTTTTCTCGAGTTGTGCGAATTTTCAATGAGCCGCATGATTTGCATGTTTAGTTTTCTCTACTTTTTCTTTTGCTTCCACCTACAATGGTTCACCTGTAAAAAGTTTTACACTTGCAAGACTTAAACTAAGTATTCCAACACACATCCCTATTTTTAACATCCTTGTACTTTTCAAGATAATCAGTCCTTTCGTATTTTGCAGTACTTAGAATAAATGTCAAATCAGATTCAGTGTATCAAGTTTGGGCACTAAGTTTTTAGGATTACACTTAATAGACAATCTAAGTAATAAATTTGTTCCACATTTACAAATAAATTAAATCTAAGATAAAATAAAATCTTTGGTTTGTATAGTAACGGAACAGAAATGGTAATAGGGGTACGGCAATATCGCCATTAAGCTAAGATTTTAAAGTACCCCCTAAACGAAAATTTTCTTTCTCTAAAGGTAGTTACTTTGAGAAGTCAGGTCACTTTTTTCGTTTTGGGGGCTAATTAGTTTTTTAACTTGATACGTTATGGTGGAACCCAATATGTAATTATAGTTATAGATAATTGTAATTCTTAAATACAGTTATCATGCTGATATTCTTCACAAATATTTAGATGTTGATAGTAGGATACTAAGGTATGTTATTTTGAAAGTGTAAGATACGGATATTGTCTTATGATTTCTACTAATTTTTATCCAATTTCCTTCTGTTTTCCCAACTCTATTAATATTTATGTTTATAGTTAAAGAAATAGGGGATTTCCCTTCTAGAAACGCTTCAAAAACTACTGTTTCTTCTGGCTTATCATAATTAGCCAGAGCGGTTTCAAAGGCCTTTTCTGTTGCATCAGTTAAGTAAAACATACCTTTATCCTTTACACCTGGATTGCCAATACAATCCTTTTGATAGCTGTCTAGATTATTGTTACTACGAAATATGAATTTCGTACATTATCAAGAATTTATTTCTAAAAAATCCTTAAGAGAAAAAACATTTACAAGTTAAAATATAACTAATATGAAAATGCCTTTATTTAATTCCTTGTTTATAAATTTATATTACTTAAAAATTTCATCGAATGTTTTTTCAATTTTATCAGCATCCTTTGATATTGCTAAAAGGATATAGTTATCTTT
>NZ_JBHWYR010000096.1:0-14464 GCF_042728695.1 Bacillus sp. NPDC060175 | reverse complement strand
TGCAAATCTTTAAACTCCCTACATGTAGCCTTTAGAAAAAAGAAATAATCTCGCCTAAAATTGACTTTGCATAAGCTTAGCTTGATAGTGATGTGATGTGACCCCTAATAATGAATATTGCTTTTCAACTCCTTTTTCATGCAAATGAGTAGAAAATATGGAAGGACTATGTATGTGTTGTTAATGAGAGGAAAAGAGTGTGTTGCGAAACGAATATAATGCAACTTTACCGCACGGAAAAGCTAATTTTAGTATGTAAATGAAATGGAATGAAGAGGTTTATTTTTTTGTCATGAAAAAAATTTTCTTTCTGAAACTTGATTTAAGAAAAAATATTTTATATACTAATTCATGTAAACGGTTTACTAGATCGTATTTTGCTAGAAACGAAGGGAAGATTCGCATGGAAACAAGGGGGAGAGTAATCGGGATTGACATCGGTACCACAAGTACGAAGACGGTTGTGTTCACAGAAAAAGGAAAAGTCGTTGCGTCACATGCAATTGATTATCCAATTATTCAACCGAACGTCGGATGGGCTGAGCAAGATCCTGATGTAATATGTGCCGCTGTATACAAAACTGTAAGCGTTGCCATTGAAAAGGGTAATGTGTTACCAGAGGATATTATTTCAATCGGTATTAGTACAGCGATGCATGCATTAATTGCAGTAGATGAAAACGGTGCGCCGTTAACGCGCTCTATTATTTGGGCAGATAATAGAAGCACAAAGCAATCAGAAAAACTATTACAACAAATGAATGGTCATGACATTTATAGAAGAACTGGTACACCTATTCATCCTATGTCACCACTTTCTAAATTACTGTGGATGAAGGAAGAAGAAACGGAGTTATTCAGAACTGCTTATAAATTTATTTCCATTAAAGAGTATGTCATTTATCAATTATTCTCACGCTATGTAGTTGATCATTCAATCGCATCAGCTACTGGGTTATTTAATTTAGAAACATTAAACTGGGATGAAGATGTTTTAACTATGTTAAATATGTCACCAGAACAATTATCAACACCTGTACCAACTACATATATTTTATCGGGAATGAAGCCGGAATTAGCACAAAAGATGGGGATTCATGAAGATACTCCAGTTGTTATTGGTGCGAGTGACGGTGTTCTTGCAAATGTAGGTGTTGGTGCAATATCACCTGGCTCAGCTGCAATTACGATCGGGACAAGTGGTGCGGTTCGAACAATTTCATCGAGTGTTAATACAGATGAAAAAGGAAGAACTTTTTGTTACGCATTAACAGATGAACACTGGGTTATCGGTGGGCCAACGAATAACGGTGGAATATTACTTAGGTGGTTACGTGATGAATTTGGTAGCCCGGAACAAGAGGTAGCGAGGAAGCTTGGGATTGATCCTTATGATTTATTAATTAAGTATGCGGAAAGTGTACCAGCTGGTGCAGATGGATTACTATTTTTGCCGTTTCTATCTGGAGAACGTGCACCCTACTGGAATGCAAATGCTCGAGGTACATTCTTCGGGATAAACCTTCAGCATAAACGAGAACATTTTATACGTGCAGTTATGGAAGGTGTCTGTATGAGTGTATATTCAGTTGCACTTGCAATCCGTGATTGTACAGGGCCACTTACTGAAATACGTGTTTCAGGAGGATTTGCGAAGTCTGCATTTTGGAGACAAATGCTCTCCGATATGATGGGAAAAGAATTGCTTGTTCCTGAAAGTCATGAAGCATCTGCGCTTGGGGCAGCGGCACTTGCTTTATATGCGGTAGGAAAAATTGATTCTCTTGACGAGGTGAAGGATTGGATTGATATTGTCCATCACCATGTACCAAATAAAGAAAATACGGCTATTTATTTAGAAATGTTTTATATGTATGAACGACTTTACAATCGCTTGAAAGAAGAATTTGATTGTATAGCTGCTTTCCAACGTAAACAATAGGGGGATTGGGAGAAATGGTAGTTGGAATCGTACTAGCGGCAGTTGTCATACTACTTCTACTTATTACAGTAGTGAAATGGCATCCATTTGTCGCATTAATTTTAACAGCAATCGGAGTTGGGCTAGCAATGGGAATGCCCTTAATTGGAACTTCACCACAACATCCGGGGATTATCGATTCTATTAAATTAGGTCTTGGTAATACGTTAGGGTTTTTAGCGATTGTTTTAGCTTTAGGAACAATGCTTGGAAAAATGATGGCTGAGTCTGGCGGTGCTGAACGAATTGCTAACACATTAATTGGACGTTTTGGGAAAAAACGTGTTCACTGGGCAATGATGTTCGTTGCATTTATAGTAGGGATTCCGGTATTTTTCCAAGTTGGATTTGTACTATTAATTCCGTTAGTATTTACAATTGCGTTAGAAACAGGGGTATCACTTATTACAATCGGTATTCCGCTAGTAGCAGGTCTTTCGGTTGTACACGGACTTGTTCCACCGCACCCAGCAGCTATGGCAGCGGTAGGTATATTTAAAGCAGATGTAGGGAAGACAATTTTATATGCAATAATTGTCGGACTTCCAACTGCAATAATTGCAGGTCCGCTTTACGGGAAATGGATCGGTGCTCGTATACATAAAGAAGTACCATTAGATATAGCGGAGCAATTTATTGAAAGAGATAAGAAGAAGGAACTTCCTAGCTTCGGAAATACATTGTTTACTATTTTACTTCCAGTATTTCTTATGCTAGGTGCATCGATAGCGGAAGTAGCATTAAATAAAACAAGCCAACTTGCACAAGTATTGCACTTTATTGGAGATCCAATAGTCGCATTATTAATTGCAACGATATATTCTTTCTTTAGTCTTGGCTATGCAAAAGGGTTTTCTAAAGACAAAGTCTTACAAGTTACAAATGATTGTTTAGGCCCAATTGCAAACATACTGTTAGTTATCGGTGCAGGTGGTGCCTTTAATAAAGTGTTATTAGATTCTGGAATTGGAACTACAATTGCGGAGATGGCGAAAGAATCACATATTTCACCAATATTATTAGGGTGGGGAATTGCTGCACTTATCCGAGTTGCAACTGGATCAGCTACTGTTTCTATGATGACAGCAGCTGGAATTGTAGCACCGATTGCAGCAAGTACACCTGGGGTAAATGTTGAACTACTAGCACTTGCAACAGGAGCAGGGTCATTAATATTATCACATGTGAACGATTCTGGATTTTGGATGATTAAAGAGTATTTCGGAATGACTGTGAAAGAAACATTATTAACATGGACTGCAATGGAGACAATACTATCTGTTGTAGCACTTGGACTAATTTTGTTATTAAATATATTTGTATAGAATGGGAGATTGATTAATATGAAACTAGGTTTAATTGGATTAGGAAAAATGGGATTCCCATTAGCTGAACACTTACATGAAGACAAGCATGAAGTAGTTGTATACGATGTAAATAATGAGCTTGTTGAAAAGGCAGGAAAACTAGGGATTACTGCACGTCATACATTAAAAGAAATGATCGCTGAACTAGAAGCACCTCGAACAATTTGGGTAATGGTACCTGCAGGAGAAGTTGTTGAGTCAGTATTAAAAGATGTATATCCATTATTAGAGGAAGGCGATATCGTTATTGAAGGTGGAAATTCATTCTATAAGGATACGTTGCGTCGTGCTGAAGAAGCGAAAAGCTTTGGCTTACATTACGTAGATATCGGTACATCAGGCGGTGTAGAAGGAGCTAGATACGGTGCGTGCTTAATGGTTGGTGGAGAAAAAGAAATCTATGATCAATTAGAACCTTTATTTAAAGACTTAGCAGTAGAAAACGGTTATTCTTATGCAGGGCGCGTTGGAAGTGGTCATTTCTTAAAAATGGTTCATAACGGTATTGAATATGGAATGATGCAAGCAATCGCTGAAGGATTTGAAGTGTTAGATAAAAGTGATTTTGATTTCAATTATGAAGATGTTGCAAAAGTATGGGCGAACGGATCAGTTATCCGCGGCTGGTTAATGGACTTAACTGAAAAAGCATTTGTAGAAGATCCAAAACTGGATGGCATTAAAGGTGTAATGAACTCTTCCGGGGAAGGAAAATGGACTGTTGAAACTGCGCTTGAACTACAAGCAGCGGCACCTGTTATCGCAATGTCATTATTTATGCGCTACCGTTCTCAAGAAGATGATACATTCCATGGAAAAGTAGTTTCAGCACTACGTAATCAGTTCGGTGGACATGAAGTTGTAAAGAAATAAGTAATGTTTTTGAAAAGAAACTTGTGCATAAGCGCAAGTTTCTTTTTTTATATAGTGTAAGAAACTCCTATTTTAAAAATACCAATCAACCATCGTTTTTTTATTACAAATGACAGCTTCAACGCTCATTGATTGAACAATGTATTCTATATGTTCATTTTGTACTGATTGTATCAAATATAAAGCGAAGCATGAAGGATGTCTCCACATAAAAATAAGAATAAATAAAATGAAGTTTTCATAAATAGTAAGAGGGTGCTTATGTCATCAGTGTAGCTATGAAATGGTGTTACATATGAGAAGAGCGTGTTAATAAAATATGAGGTGGTTAAATGGGAAATGAGCAGGTGAAGAATGTAAAGGAAGAAAAAAAGTTATGTCTTTGTATGATTGTAAAAAACGAATCTAGAATTATGGAAAGGTGTTTAAATGCAACAAAATCAATTGTAGACTTTGTTTCTATTTGTGATACCGGATCGACAGATAATACACCAGAGATTATTGGGAAATGGTGTGAAGAAAATGAAATACCGGGAACAGTTCATCATGAGCCATTTAAAAACTTTGGTTATAACAGAAGTTTAGCTGTGTCATTAGCGCAAAAAACATATCCAGAAGCAGATTATTTATTAATACTTGATGCGGACATGATTTTAGAAGTTGAGCCAGATTTTGATAAAAGTAGTTTAACTGAAGATCATTACCTTACATTGCAATATGATATTCATATTAAATATTGGCTTACACGCCTTTTAAAAGCTTCTTTACCATGGAAATCAGTCGGTGTTACTCATGAGTATTGGGATATTGATCGTTCCCAAGTTGGAGCGAATTACAATACGAGAGTAGCTAGGTTAGAGACTCTTGTCGTGAATGATCCTGGGGATGGTGGAAGTAAAGGTGATAAATTTGAACGAGATGAGAGGTTGTTGTTACAGGGGCTAAACGATCCAGAAACAACGCCCGATTTGCATATAAGATATTTATTTTATTTAGCCCAAACTTATTTTCATTTAAGTCAATTTGAAGATTCGATTAAATGGTATAAAAAACGAGTGGAAGCAGGGGGATGGGTTGAAGAGGTATTCTATTCGTTATTACGAATAGGATTTTGTTATGAACAGTTAGCAAATCGTTCAGCCAATAAACAACATGAAGTAACCGATGTGAATGAAAAAGAACAAGTTATGAAACAAGAAGAGCAATATGTAGCTTTAGCGGTTTATTATTTTCAAAAAGCGTGGGAATATAGACCAACTCGGGCTGAACCATTATATCAACTTGCAAGAATGTATCGACTAAAATCTCAAAATAATATTGCTTTGATGTATGCCCTGCAAGGGAAAGAAGTTCCTTTCCCAAAAGATGATCTTCTATTTGTAGATTATCATGTGTATGATTACTTATTTGACTATGAAATTTCTATAAGTGCTTTCTATATACCTCACAAAAAACATTTAGGTGCAAGGTCACAAAAGTATTTGGAATCGAAAAAAGAAGAGATACCGTTGCATATAGCAAATATAGTAGAAAATAATGCGAAATTTTATTAAATACATTTTCGGTTAAAGGAGTAGTGGAGGAATCATGGAATTAATACGATGGGCGATTGAACTAGGGGAATCGGTGCATGGAAATACGTATGAAGAATTGATGCCACTACTAGACTATTATTATGATCGTGATCATTTAAAAGCGTATTGTATCGCAAATCTTCTTTTAGATATGGATGTATCGGATGAGCATCGGGAAAGAATCGAATTAAGAAGATGCATTGCTGCCTATTATGCTGGATTATATAAAGTAGCAAAAAAACATGCAAATGAGTTGTTACTTAAACACCCGGATGTGGATTTATATAAAAATAATTTAAGGTTAATGGAAGCTTATTTGAATAAAGAATATGATTATTGTCTTTTTATATGCCCGAAGACGTACGGTAGTTTCATAGATGTTGCACGAGCTTTGAAATGGCGATTGGAGCAGGAAGGAAATACAGTAATTATATCAGAAACAATACTAGAAAATGTGAAAAATACAATAGTTTTTGGAGCACATACATATGCATATAACCCGAATCTTCTTCCGAAAGATGCAATTATTTATAATTTAGAACAGCTATACGAAGGAAGTCCATATGCGCACCCGCTTTATTTAATATTATTAAAAGATAGAGTGATTTGGGATTATAGTAAACAAAATATAGAATGGTTAAAACAAAAAGGGGTAGGAAAAGAGATTAAGCATGTAGGAATGAACTACGCCCCAACTTTAGAAATAAAGAAAGATGCATTTGAGGATGAAGTTTCGGAAGATATTGATATCCTGTTTATAGGTGCACTCAATCCGAGACGGCAAGCCATTTTCGATCAATTAAAAGTAGTTGCCCCAAATTTAAATATTGTTTTTAAAAATAATGCGTGGGGAATTACTAGAAATGAATTAATTGCAAGGTCTAAAATTATATTAAATATTCATTTTTATTTATCAGGAATTCTTGAAACGCCTCGAGTTTCTCATGCAGTTGCAAACAAGAAATTTATTATTTCGGAAAATAGCAATCCAGAGGACGAAATAGAGTGGCCAGGAATTGTATTTACACCATACGAAAAAATTATAGAAAACGTAATGAAATATATAGAATTACCAGAAGAACGGACAAAATTAGCTAAAAAAGCGTATAACCATTTTGAGGCTAAAGAAAGCATGCTTACACTTAAACATAAAGGTGAAAAAAACTGATTTTGTTAAACTCATACGAAAGTATGAGTTCTTTTTTATTTCTCATACTATTTTATGAAAGCTTTTACCTCTTTTTACTGTGTTTTGTATAGAAATTTCTGATAATATAAAGGTAGAATTTGAAAACAAAGGGGAGAAATAATTATGAAACTAGTCGTTATTAACGGTACACCAAGAAAATTCGGTAGAACTCGAGTGGTGGCAAAATATATTGCAAATCAATTTGAAGGGGAGTTATACGATTTAGCAGTAGCGGAATTGCCTTTATATAATGGGGAAGAATCACAACGTGAATTAGAAGCGGTAAAAAAATTAAAAGCTTTAGTGAAAGCAGCGGACGGTGTAGTACTATGTACACCAGAATATCATAATGCGATGAGTGGAGCGATGAAAAATTCGTTAGATTACTTAAGTAGCAGTGAATTCATCCATAAACCTGTCGCTTTGTTAGCTGTTGCTGGAGGAGGCAAAGGGGGAATAAATGCATTAAATAGTATGCGCACTGTCGCTAGAGGCGTTTACGCAAATGCAATCCCAAAACAAGTAGTACTTGATGGATTACATGTGCAAGATGGTGAACTTGGAGAAGATGCAAAACCATTAATTCATGATTTAGTTAAAGAGCTAAAAGCATATATGAGTGTATATAAAGAGGTGAAAAAACAATTAGGGGTTGAGTGATATGTCCTCTCTTTATCATGATTCTCGTTTGTATTACATTCTAGGGGCCAATAGTTTATCTGCTATTGGTTCCGGGATTGTAATGATAACGATTCCGTGGTTGCTAATCAAGGAAAGTGGGGGAGAGACAACCTTTGGGTATGTTTCTATCGTTGCAACCCTCATTATGTTTTTATTAACGCCGTTTATCGGGCAAAGCATTGATCGTTTTTCAAGAAAATCTTTATTGTTATGTAACGAAGGTATTGGGATAGCGATTATAGGAATGATGGCTATATGGGGATTTACTGGGGAATCATACAATTCTATTCATTACATTATTATTTATATAGCAGGTTCTTTCTATTATCTATTATTCTATCCTACAATTTTTGCATTTAACCAAGAAATCTTTCAAGCAGACCATTATAAAAGTTTAAGTGGCACGATGGAAATACAAGGACAGTTAACACAAGTTATTTCAGGAGCGGCAGCAAGTTTCTTAATTGAAATTGTATCTTTGAAATGGATTTTATTAGTAGATATGTTAACCTTTGCAGGAGCATTTTTTCTTTTCTTATGTATACCGTATGTAAAGAAAAAAGAAGTAAAAGGGAAAGTAACATTTAAGAAGCAATTGTTCGAAGGAATTTACTTTATGAAAAAGCGCCCTAAGTTCTTTTGGTTTTTACTTGCCACTTATATGCCGTTTATCGGTGTTATGATGGCAAATTATTTAATACCAGTTTATATTTCAGATATCCTCAAAGCTAGTGCCTCTGTATACGCGATAGAAGGTATGATGTATGGTGTTGGGGCTGTTATTGCGGGAATCAGTATTCCAATTTTGATGAAATATGTCAAAACAGAAGTTTCAATCGTTATGACGATGTTCATTTATATAATTTCAATTACCTTAATGATCATTGAACCTTCCATAATGTTGTTATATGGACTTGCGATTTTTCATGCGATTGGAAATGCTGGTACAAGAGTGGCGAGAAATGTATTGATGATGGAGGAAATTCCAAATGAAGTAATGGGACGTGTAGACAGCTTATTTCGATTAATTGGTACAGGAATTCGTATTATATTGTTAATGTTATTTACGGTGGGTGTGTCTAAAGTAGGAGTAATGATACCGTTTTATTTGCTAAGTTTCATATTGATCCTTTCATTAGGAATTGCTGTTTACTATGTAATCTCCAAACGTAAAGTGGAAGCGAATGTTTCTAATAAATCAATTGTTTAAAAAATACTTCTGCCTCCTTTTCTTTTTCTATATAATAAAAAGAAAGGGAGTGTTAACTTTTTTATGAACAAATGGATATTGCTTATAATCTTATTACTACCTCCGCTATACATCATTTATATGACGTTTCGAATGAATAAAGTTGCTCGTGAAAAATTGAGTAATCACTCTCCATACGTTCTTATATTAGGTGCAAAGTTATTTGGAGATAGACCGTCTTTATCTCTTCAAAACCGTTTGGATGTGGCGTTGGAATATTTATACTCTCACTCTGAGGTGAAAGTAATTGTTTCAGGTGGTCAAGGGGAAGATGAAGATATACCGGAAGCTCATAGTATGAGAAACTATTTAATGGTACACGGTATAGATGAGAGTCGTATTTTAATTGAAGACCGCTCTACAAATACGTATGAAAATTTAAAGTTTAGTATGGATTTATATGATGTAAAGCATGCGGTAGTTGTAAGTAATACGTATCATTTATATCGAACGAAAATAATTGCAAAGCGTTTAGGAATAAAGATGGAAGCTTTGGCTGCTGAAGCACCGAGTCGTTCCAAGAAAAAAGCGTATGTACGTGAATATGTTGCTATTATGAAGACAATATTATTCGATCGCTAGAGCTCAAATAAGGGCTCTTTTTTTATATAATAAAGCGTATCATTTGAAATGAAGTCCGTATTCCATCAAAATAAAGGAAACAGCAATAAAGGAGTTGTGTTTGTGATTCAGTTTAATTATGTGTCAAAAGCGTATGAAGATGGCACAAAAGCAGTGGATTCATTACATTTAGAAATTAAAAAAGGAGAATTCTTTGTTCTCATTGGTCCGAGTGGTTGCGGGAAAACAACGACAATGAAAATGATTAATCGTTTAATTGAAACGACGGAAGGATCAATTTTGATCGATGGAAAAGATATTCAAGATTATAATATAAACGAACTGCGTTGGAATATAGGGTACGTGTTGCAGCAGATTGCGCTGTTTCCACATATGACAATTGCTGAAAATATTGCAGTTGTCCCTGAAATGAGAAAGTGGAGTAAGAATAAAATAAAAGCGCGTGTTGATGAACTGCTACATATGGTTGGCTTAGAACCAGATGTATATCGTGATCGCATGCCCGATGAATTGTCGGGAGGGCAGAAGCAGCGTGTAGGTGTAGTGAGGGCGTTAGCTGCTAATCCGAAAATTGTTCTTATGGATGAACCATTTAGTGCTTTAGATCCATTAAGCAGGGAACAGCTCCAGAAGGACATTGTACAATTGCAAAAAAAAATCCAAAAAACGATAGTGTTTGTAACGCATGATATGCAAGAGGCATTATCACTTGGTGATCGCATTTGTGTAATGAAAGAAGGAAAAGTAGTTCAATTAGATACACCTGAGGGCATTATACATAATCCGAAAAATGAGTTTGTAGAGGAGTTCATTGGAAATCGTGGACGACCTTGGTATGAAGGGAAGATTGTAGAAGATGTATTGCCGCTAGACGATAGCATACGAGTAGAAGGGAATGTTTTATCTTTAAATTCTCCTTTACAAGAAGCCCTAGTCCGCGTACAAGCTGAAGGTTCTGTACCGGTTGAAGAAAATGGTCAATATGTTGGAGCGTTAACAAGTCGTCATATAGTAAATTACATTGTTGAACAAATGAAGGAGAGAGGCTAAACAGTGACTGATTTTATTCAAACGTTTCAAGAACGAAAAGTAGAATTGCTGAGTGCGTTAAGTGAGCATTTACAAATATCGCTTATTTCATTATTTTTTGCCGTGATTATTGCGGTTCCTCTTGGCATTCTATTAACGAGAAAAGAACGGATGGCTGAATTTATAATAGGGACTTCTGCTGTAATGCAGACTGTGCCATCACTTGCATTACTTGGACTTTTAATTCCATTAGTAGGAATCGGAAAACTTCCAGCCATTATCGCATTAGTTGTGTATGCGCTATTACCTATTTTGCGAAATACGTATACAGGAATACGGGAATTAGATGAATCACTTATAGAAGCGGCGAGAGCTATGGGAATGAATAGCTGGAGAAGATTATGGAAGGTAGAGCTTCCTCTTGCATTGCCAATTATTATGGCTGGTATTCGGACAGCAATGGTATTAATTGTTGGAACGGCTACATTAGCTGCTTTAATAGGCGCTGGTGGACTCGGTAAGCTCATACTACTCGGTATCGATCGGAATGATCATGCGCTTATCATTTTAGGGGCCATACCAGCTGCGTTACTCGCTTTATTCTTTGATATAGTACTTCGCATGCTTGAGAGGCCAAAACGCTCATATAAGCGCGTTATATTAACGATATGTATAGTTGTAGTAATGATCGCTTCGCCATTTCTTTGGAATACACAAAAGAAAGACATAGTTATTGCTGGCAAACTTGGATCTGAACCAGAAATTTTAATTCAAATGTACAAGCAACTTATTGAACAGGATACAGATTTACAAGTAGAATTAAAGCCAGGCCTTGGGAAAACAGCATTTGTATTTGAAGCGTTAAAATCAGGTGAAGTAGATATATACCCAGAATTTTCAGGAACAGCTTTATCTACTTTCGTGAAAGAAGAACCGAAAAGTACAAATCGTGATGAAGTATATGAGCAAGCTCGTATGGGAATGGAAAAGAAATATAATATGGTTATGTTAAAGCCAATGGAGTATAACAATACATACGCACTAGCTATGCCAAAAAAAATAGCAGATCAAAATAATATAAATACAATTTCTGATTTAGGAAATATTTCACAGGAAGCTAAGGTAGGATTTACATTAGAATTTGCTGATCGTGAAGATGGTTATAAAGGTATGCAAAAATTATATAACTATAAGTTTTTAAATGTTAAAACGATGGAACCGAAACTACGTTATAGTGCAATTCAATCGGGGGATGTTAACGTAATCGATGCATATTCAACAGATAGTGAATTAGAGCAATATGGACTTAAAGTACTAAAAGATGATAAAGGGTTATTCCCGCCTTATCAAGGAGCACCATTATTAAGAAAAGAGACGTTACAGAAATATCCTGAACTTGAAAAAGTACTGAATAAATTATCTGGAAAGATTACAGATGAAGAAATGCGAAAAATGAATTATGAAGTAAATGTGAATGGTAAAAGTAGTGAAGAAGTAGCGAAACTATTTTTACAAAAAGAGAATTTACTTCGTTAATTTTACAAGAAATATACAAATTTATATGTTTGAAATGACCGCTCATTACAAAATGAGCGTTTTTTTTGTGCATACTTATACATTTTTTCAAAAAAGTATTCCATTTTTCTTCATTTTCTTTTAGAATAAGTAATGTTTTCCTGAAAAAATATAAGAGAAACGTCTATTAGAGAAAAAGGTGACTTTAATAGTTGAACGAACATAACACCTAGAATGACAGATGGGGTGGTACAAATAGAAAAGAAATTAGGGTTTTTTCCGTTAATCGCATTAGTAGTTGGAACGATGGTTGGTGGCGGTGTTTTTAGTTTACCGCATGATTTAGCAGTAGGAGCAAATAGTGGTGCAACGATAATTGGTTGGTGTATTACAGCAATGGGAATGATTCCACTTGCGCTCGTATATCAAACGTTAGCAAGACAAAAACCGGAGCTTGAGGGCGGGATTTATAGTTATGCACGAGCTGGATTCGGTGAGTATATTGGTTTTAACAGTGCGTGGGGATACTGGCTGGCAGGGATTTTAGGAAATGTCGCAACAATTATGTTACTGTTTAGTACATTAGGTTATTTCTTCCCGATTTTTAAAGGAGGAAATAATGCTGCGTCTATCATTGGTGCCTCTCTTTTATTATGGTCACTTCATTTTCTTATATTATTTGGAATTCGTGAAGCTTCCATTATGAATGTTATCGCAACAATTGGGAAATTAGTTCCAATCGTATTATTTATTGTCGTGATGGTAACAGCGTTTCGCTGGGATACATTTACACATGACTTTTGGGGCGAAGGAACTATCTCAGTTTCCTCTGTACTAGGTCAAGTGAAAAATACCATGCTCGTAACCCTTTGGGTGTTCATTGGGGTTGAGGGAGCAGTTGTATTATCAGGAAGAGCTAAAAATAGCAGAGACGTTGGAAAAGCGACAGTACTTGGACTTATTTTAGTAATGTCTATTTATATTTTAATTTCTGTTCTGTCAATGGGAGCCATGACAAGAAAAGAACTTTCAGTATTAGAGACTCCTTCTATGGGACATGTATTAGAACATGTTGTTGGGCCATGGGGTGCAATGGCAATTAATATTGGATTAGTTGCGTCACTTGTAGGTACATTAATTGGCTGGTTTTTACTTGTTTCTGAAATTTCTCACGTAGCAGGAAAAGACGGTGTGTTTCCGAAAGTCTTTACGAAAACAAATAAGAAGCAAACGCCGCATATGGCATTATGGATTTCAAATATCGTTGCCCAAACTATATTTATAATCGTTTTGTTTTCACAATCGACATATCAAATTATGTATTTCATTGCGTCAACATCAATTTTATTACCGTATTTATTATCAGCGCTATTTCAATTGAAATTAGTCATCACGAAAGAGCTGAAAGTTGCGAGAGTAAAAAATGGATTGTTAGCATTAATTGCTTCCCTATACTCTGTATGGTTAATTTATGCAGCTGGTTTAAAGAATTTATTACTTGTTTCGATTGTATATGGAATCGGGATTATCGTGTACATGTTTGCAAGAAAAGAAAAAGGGAATCGGTGTTTTGTAGGTATAGAGAGATATGTGATGTGGGCAATTGTTATTGCAGCTATCACATCACTTTATATGTTACTGACAGGAAATATAAAAATGTAAAAGTCCTTTTAATTTAAAGGGCTTTTTTCCTTGTCTAGAGAATATTTAATACATAAGATATTCAGGAGGGATGAAAATGGAAGAAAAAGAACAGTTGTCTAGAATTATGGATTTAGCTAGTGATTTAAGAAAAGTATTAGTGCAAGAATCTTTTTTTAATCATCATCCTGAACTTCGAGGTGTGATTGAAAATTTAGCGAGTTCTGTAGAGAATTTGGCGAGTTTGCAACAAAATAAAGATGAAAATGCCGAAGATCGATTACGGTACGTACTTGCTAAAATGAAAATCGCTCATAATGCCATTTTACAAGAAAAAAAAGCATTTCCTTCTCATTAATATACGTTTTAATTTTGAACCTGACGGATGACGTCAGGTTTTTTATTTCTAGTTTTAGATTGTAGTTCATACAATAAGAATAGTATGAAAAAAAGAAGGTGACTACGTTGAAATTACATAAAGCTCTTCATCCAAGTTTTATAAAGCGAATGTATTATATGAGGTTTATTGGGAGGTTTGCAAAAGCTGAGGGAGAGAAGAATGGGGAAAATTTCTTTGTACAATGTCTTTCTCCAATACCTTTAACTTTACAAGAGTTATTTCCGACTGGAAAATATTTGTTTGAAGGATTATGCAGTAATAAAAAGAATGAAAAAATCTTTACTGATTTAAAGAAGCGTAAATTAGAAAAGCAACTGGTTATGTTTCGTCTTTATTATGATCGTGGAAATTTATTTCTGGAATTAATATGCACAGAAGAGCCT
>NZ_JBHWYR010000095.1:0-14636 GCF_042728695.1 Bacillus sp. NPDC060175 | reverse complement strand
TTGCTTAAATGAAATTCCTTTCGAATCATTTTTATCATTATAAAAATATTCTCTAATCTGTTCCCATTGTTTCGAGGCATAAGGGTTGTCATAAAGTATTAAAAATGAGCTTACAGCTCTTTTATAAGGGTTGCACGCAAGTTTTATGGTATCCTTACTTAGTTTCAAGAGTTGCATTTCTAAATTTGTGTAGTAATCAATTTTATTTTTGTATATTTCAGATTCATAGTAATGAATGAACGGTGCATATTTCATTGCTTCCTCATATAACCCAATTTGGAAGAAAAACCAATTCGTCAGGGAAGTGCAACCGCTTCTGTGACTCCAAAATAAAATTATAGGGAAATCCTTATGATAGTGCGGAATCCGTTCGCCATACTCAATCAATTCTTTAACATTGTCCTTCATTATTTATGATATTTCATACTGGCAGTTATAACGAACGCTTAAATATAATGGTAACTACTCATACCATTGTATTTAAACATTACTGTAAAGGTACTCATTTGCATATAAAATCCCAGTGTATTAAAAATAACTTATATATGTACCTGAATTTTCTAAGCATATTGAAATGTAATAATTACTTATCAAATTTTAAAATATAGAAATCTGTTATAAGGAGAATTATGTATGAAGATATGTGTACAAAGATAGAGGGATTAATATCGCTACAATAATTTGAAAAATGTCTTGATAATATGGTGAAGTGGCAACCGTTTGCTAGTATGCCAGAGCAGTTTGTAGCTATTAAAGAAATTATAAGTGAGCAAACGAAAGTCCCGCGTCCAATCTTAACGCAGGATGCAAAGGAAATGATTGAAAATAAGCTGCTATGTTCATTTTTAGGTGAAGAAGAGTTTTTACTTACATATTATAAAGATGGCTATCTATATAAAAATTACATAACAGTGGTTGATATTAATCCGTTAAATGAGACGATTACTTGCACAGATGCTTTTCATAATCAAAGAATGTTTAAGTTTGTTGATGTGATTGAAGTGAATTAGAGGGGGGGAAATAAAAGTGATTATCTCTTCCTAACTTAATTATACCACGTAAATAACGTTCGAAATAGACTGTTTATTCTCATTTACTATTGCTACAATCAAGAACACATGCATAGTGAGGAGAGATGTTAAATGAGTTCTTTCGTTCTCGATTTTCAGGAAATAAAAAAGACGCAGCTTTCGCTCGTTGGTGGAAAAGGATTGAATTTAGGGGCGTTAACAAACATTCAAGGGATACAAGTGCCAGAAGGATTTTCTGTTACAACGATAGGGTATCAACAAGCCATCGAACAAAATGAAGAGCTTCGAACTTTGTTACAGCAGCTAACAAAGTTGAAAATAGAAGAGCGAGCTCAAATTGGTGAAATTAGTAAGAAGATTAGAGAAATCATTATGGCAGTAGACATTCCAGTTGATGTAGCGGAATCAGTAGCTCAATCTCTCTCTCGTTTTGGCGATGAGCATGCCTATGCAGTGCGTTCTAGTGCTACTGCTGAAGATTTACCATATGCCTCGTTTGCTGGTCAACAAGATACGTATTTAAATATCATCGGAAAAGAAGCGATTTTGCAGCATATTAAAAAATGCTGGGCTTCCTTATTTACAGATCGAGCTGTTATATATCGAATGCAAAACGATTTTGATCATAATCAAGTTT
The DNA here is from genome assembly GCF_042728695.1 of Bacillus sp. NPDC060175. Lineage (NCBI taxonomy): Bacteria > Bacillati > Bacillota > Bacilli > Caryophanales > Bacillaceae > Bacillus > Bacillus sp. NPDC060175. The sequence continues at coordinate 12,968 of NZ_JBHWYR010000095.1, read as the reverse complement.
CTATATGTGTTGTCGTTCAAAGGATGGTATTCCCGGAGGCTTCGGGAATTTTATTTACTGCGGATCCGATTACTTCTAATCGAAAGGTGTTATCAATTGATGCCAGCTTTGGACTTGGCGAGGCGCTAGTATCTGGATTGGTATCTGCCGATAATTATAAAGTAAAAGAGGGCGAAATCGCCGGAAAGATGATTGCAACTAAAAAAATAGCTATCTATGGACGGAAAGAAGGCGGAACAGAAACAAAGCAAATTGCACCTAATCAGCAAAATGTTCAAACACTTACTGAACAACAACTATTACAACTAGCACGTATCGGAAGACAGATTGAAGCTTATTTTGGTTGTCCGCAAGATATCGAATGGTGTTTAGTTGAGGGTACATTTTATATTGTCCAAAGTAGGGCGATAACTACTCTATATCCAATTCCAGAAGCAAACCATCAAGAAAATCACGTGTATGTATCCGTTGGTCACCAACAAATGATGACCGATGCGATGAAACCACTAGGGTTATCTTTTTTCCTGTTAACGACTAGTGCTCCTATGCGTAAAGCGGGGGGAAGGTTATTTGTTGATGCTACACAAAAATTAGCTTCACCTACTAGCAGAGATTACTTAATAAACACTTTAGGAAAATCGGATCCGCTCATACGAGATGCATTAACGACTGTAATAGAGCGAGATAATTTTATCAAATTGTTACCGGAGGATGAAAAAGAAAAGAGTGTTGGTAAAAGTATGCCACCTGCAAGTTCGCAACCACAAATCGAAAACGATCCAGCAATCGTTACGGATTTAATAAAGAATAGTCAAGCATCGATCGAAGAGTTAAAACAAAACATTCAAACGAAATCAGGGGTGGATGTACTTGATTTTATTTTGGAAGATATTAAGCAATTAAGGAAAGTATTATTTAGCCCGCAAAGTATATCTGTCATTATGGCAGGTATGAATGCTTCATTATGGATGAATGAAAAGATGGAGCAATGGCTAGGAGAAAAAAATGCAGCAGACACACTTTCGCAATCTGTACAAAATAATATTACTTCAGAAATGGGTTTAGCATTAATGGATGTTGCGGATGTGATTCGTCCTTATCCGAATGTCATTGAATATTTACAACATGTAAAAGATAATAGCTTTTTAGATGAATTAGTTCAGTTTAAAGACGGAGAAAAAGCTCGAGATGCAATCGATGCTTTTCTAAATAAATACGGAATGAGATGCAGCGGAGAAATCGACATTACGAAAACGCGCTGGAGTGAAAAGCCAACAACCATTATCCCGATGATTTTAAATAACATAAGAGACTTTGAAGCTGGTGCTAGTAAGCAGAAGTTTGAAGAAGGACTGCAGGAAGCTTTGAAAAAAAAAGAAGAGTTATTAGATCGATTGCAGCATTTGCCGGAGGGTAAACAAAAAGTAGAAGAAACGAAGCGAATGATTCGTAATATCCGTAATTTTATCGGTTATCGTGAATACCCGAAATACGGCATGATTAATCGCTATTTCATATATAAGCAGGCAATATTGAAAGAAGCCAAGCAACTCGTGCAAAATAGCGTTATTAATGAAATAGAAGATATATACTATTTGACTTTTGAAGAGCTTCACGAAGTCGTCCGCACGAATAAACTAGATTACGAGCTTATTCATAAACAAAAAAATGATTACAAAGTATATGAAAAACTAACGCCACCGCGTGTGATGACGTCTGATGGAGAAATCATTACAGGTAAATATAAACGAGAAAATCTCCCGGCTGAAGCGATTGTAGGTCTGCCTGTTTCCTCAGGGGTTATTGAGGGGAGAGCTCGCGTTATTTTAAATATGGAAGATGCGAATTTAGAAGATGGAGATATATTGGTTACGGCATTTACTGACCCTGGCTGGACACCATTGTTTGTGTCTATAAAAGGGTTAGTCACTGAAGTTGGCGGGCTCATGACGCACGGAGCAGTTATCGCACGTGAATATGGATTACCAGCAGTCGTCGGAGTAGAGGACGCTACGAAACTAATAAAAGACGGGCAACGAATTCGAGTACATGGAACAGAAGGGTATATTGAAATATTGTAGTTGCGCTTCAAATGAAAGATCATCCGTTATGTGTAGTGGATGATCTTTTTATTTTTTTAGTCAGCTGCATACACGATTCAAATTCACATGCAAGAAGCAACCGTAAACATCGATGAATCAGAATGTATATCAATCTAAACCAAAGAATATTTTCAAAAATATTACAAATTAAGACAAAGTATTGTGAATTAACAGAATATTCTTTATTATATAAACGTTGGAACGTATTTAATATCGGGGAGGAATAGGGATGAAGAAAAAGCCTTTTAAGGTGCTGTCTACGCTCGCGGCGACAGCTGTGCTTAGTTGCACATTTGGATTTGGTAGTCAATCTGTTTATGCGGCAATGCCGTCTAATGCAGGAACTTTAAGTCCAATTGATGAAAATTTAATTCAAGAGGATCGTTTAGCAGATGCGCTCAAGAAACGCGGTGTAATTAGTGAATCTACGTCGAAAGAAGACACATTAAAAGCTGTTGAAAAATACGTAGAGAAGAAAAAAGGCGAAAATGCTGGAAAAGAACCAGCAGCAGGGGACAGTGTTACGAGAGAAGCTTCTGACTTTTTGAAAAAAGTTAAAGATGCAAAAGCAGATGAGAAAGAAAAAACAAATCAACCTGTTAGTGGTCCGGTAGCTGGACAAGAGTCGGTTAAAGGGGGATTAAACGGCAAAGTACCAACTACTTCAGCGAAGCAAAAACAATATAATGGTGATGTTCGTAAAGATAAAGTTCTTGTATTGCTAGTAGAGTTTGCGGACTTTAAGCATAACAATATTGATCAAGTACCAGGTTATATGTATTCAAATGATTTTAATCCAGAACATTATCAAAAAATGTTATTTGGTGATGAGCCGTTTACACTCTTTGATGGTTCAAAAGTCCCAACATTTAAACAATATTATGAAGAGCAATCTGGTGGTAGTTATACAGTCGATGGGACAGTAACAAAGTGGTTGACAGTTCCAGGTACAGCAGCGGATTATGGTGCAGATGCAGGAGATGGCGGTCATGATAATAAAGGACCAAAAGGACCTCGTGATTTTGTAAAAGAGGCATTAAATGCAGCTGTAGAAAGTGGTATTGATTTATCTGAATTTGACCAATACGATCAATATGACAATAATGGTGATGGCAATAAAAACGAATCAGATGGTCTTATTGATCACTTAATGGTTATTCACGCTGGAGTTGGGCAAGATGGAGGCGGTGGTAGACTAGGTGATGACGCAATTTGGTCACATCGCTGGAACCTTGGAGCACCGTATCCAATTGAAGGAACAAAAGCAAAGGTTGATAACTGGGGCGGTAAAATGGCAGCATACGATTACACAATTGAACCAGAAGACGGAGCAGTTGGTGTATTCGCACATGAATTTGGTCATGATTTAGGTCTTCCAGATGAGTATGATACAAAGTATTCAGGAGCAGGTGAGCCAATTAACTCTTGGTCTGTTATGAGCGGCGGTAGCTGGGCTGGTAAAATTGCAGGTTCAACGCCACCGAGTTTCTCTCCGCAAAACAAAGAGTTCTTTCAAAAGAACATGGGTGGGAACTGGGCAAATATTGTAGAGGTTGACTATGATAAATTAAATCGTGGTATCGGTTTGGCGACGTACTTAGATCAAAGTGTAACGAAATCAAATCGTCCTGGCCTGATTCGTGTTAACTTACCAGATAAAGATGTAAAAGGTATTCAGTCTGCATTCGGTAAGAAATATTACTATAGTACAAAAGGGGATAATCTCCATACAACATTAGAAACACCAGTGTTTGATTTAACAAATGCAACACTGGCGAAGTTTGATTACAAATCATTGTATGAAATTGAAACAGGTTATGACTTCCTTGAAGTACATGCAGTGACAGAAGATGGTAAGAAAACGTTAGTGGATCGAATTGGCGAAAAGAATGTGAAAAATGGTCTAGACACAACGGATGGTAAATGGGTAGATAAGTCATATGACTTAAGCCAATTTAAAGGTCAAAAAATAAAACTAGTATACGAATACATTACAGATGGTGGTTTAGCACCGAACGGTTTTACTTTTGATAACGCTACATTAACTGTAGATGGAAATGTTGTGTTCTCTGATGATGCAGAAGGCGAATCGAAATTAAAATTAAATGGTTTCGTTGTATCAAACGGTTTTGATAAGAAGAAACATAACTACTATTTAGAGTGGAGAAACTACGCTGGTGCTGATCAAGCATTAAAATATAGCAGTGGTGTACCGTATAATACAGGTCTTGTTGTATGGTATGCAGACTCTAGCTTTACAGATAATTGGGTTGGTATGCATCCAGGCGAAGGTTTCTTAGGGGTTGTTGACTCTCACCCAGAGGCAATTGTTGGAACGCTAAACGGCAAACCAACTGTTCAAAATAGTACACGATACCAAATCGCAGATGCTGCGTTCTCCTTTAACCAAACGCCAGCATGGAAAGTTGTATCTCCAACACGTGGAACATATGATTACAAAGGGTTACCAGGTGTAACGAAGTTTGATGATTCTAAATCGTATATGAACGATTTAATCCCAGATGCAGGACGTAAATTACCGAAGCTTGGATTGAAATTTGAAGTAGTTGGACAAGCAGATGATAATACTGCAGGTGCAGTTCGTTTATATCGTTAATAATGGAGAAGCTGTTGAATAGGATTCCTTTCAACAGCTTTTTTCATAGGAACATAAATTTCTAGCTATTAATAAATACACAGCTATAGGGTATTACTCTAATGAAAATTACATAATAGTAGTTGATATAAAACCATTAAATGAGATGATTACTTTTACAGAGACAGAGATGTTTTTCGTAATAAATGCATCTGTAAGGTTATTGATGTAATTGAGGTTGATAAAAACATAGTTCAATGCGACTGACTTATTTTTTTAAACCTGCTGCATAGAAAGGTCCATGAACTGCGATTGTTGATAAAATACGAGCAATTTCCTCAGGTGTTTCTTTTTGTCCATTATTTAACCATTGCTGAATGACACCTATATGTGCAGAAGCCATATAAGAGGTTAAGTATTGGCTTGGGACAAGCAAATTCTCCTTATTAATGAGAGCTCCATTCGTATCTTCAAATAGTGTTTTCCACATAAAGTCTTTCAGTTTTGTTTGGAAAGATAAATCTCCTTTTGGGCTTAGTACAGCTTTCATAAAACCACTATTTTCATTTAGAAATTCAAGTATAGAAGCGATAAGTACAAATGGAGTTGTTGGGGAAGGGTTTGATCCAAGATCCGCAATAACTTCTGGAAATTTCTTTTTTGCAATGCTAGAAAATTCATGCATAATTTCTTCTTGGCATTTCGTCATTAAATCAAATTTATCTTGATAATGTGTATAAAACGTACCGCGGTTTATGTTCGCTTTCGTTGTAATATCTTTCACTGTAATGGCATCAAAGCCTTTTTCCTCGATTAACTCCACTAATGCATTTCGTATTGCCGTTTTTGTACGAATTACGCGTAAATCTAGATTACTATCTCGCAAAGTATGTTCCTCCTTAATTTTTTTCAACACATTTATCAATTGTGTCTTATAACCGACACAATCACGATTTTTGATTATTGAGTAAGGTTTAGCTCAAACATATAATTCAAAATATAAATAAACAACACGTCGTTCATTTATTGTAACTAAAATTAAAGGGGGAGAAAAGAAAATGTTTAAAAATAAGCTTTTATTATTATCACCAGTCATTGCACTACTTGTTGTTTTCATTTTTTCATTAACATTATTCCCGACAGTTCAACCTCAGCCGAAAAACTTGCCAATTGCAATTGTAAATGAAGATCAAGGAGTAGAAATTCCGAATCAACCTAAAATGAATATGGGGCAAACAATTGTTGATACGATGAAAAACAAATTGAAATCAGATGAAGAACCTGCGGTGAAATGGGTAGAAGTAAAAAATAAAGAAGCCGTTCAAAAAGGTTTAAATAATAAAGAATATTATGCGGCATTAGTCATTCCGAAAGAATTCAGTGCAAAACAAGCATCATTACGAACACCACAGCCATCTTCACCAGAGGTAGAAATATTCATAAATCAAGGAATGAATACAGCGGCATCAACTATGGCAGGGCAAATATTAAATGGTGTAGTTGATAATATGAACAATACTGTTCGTACACAACTATTAGACGGATTGAAAGCAAAAGGAGCTACTTTAACAGCTGATCAAGCTTCAAATTTAGTAACACCTATTGCGAAGAAAGTGACAAATGTGAATGAAATTGGCAAAAATAGTGCGAACGGTAATTCACCAGTATCTTTATTCCAACCGCTATGGATTGCAAGTTTAGCTAGTGCAGCGATTATCTTTATTGCGATTAGCAAAATGCCGGTAGGTACAAGAAAAGAAAACTTTGTATTAAAACTAAAACAAATATTAGCTGGAGCTATCGCGGCGCTTGTAATTGGATTTGGACTAACGTGGATCGCGGATGGCATGGTAGGATTAAATATTTCAAACTTCAGGGATACGGCTCTATTCTTATCCATCACTTCTTTTAGTTTCTTCTTAATGATTTCGGCGGTCCTTTCATTAGTTGGACTAAAAGGTATCGGTTTATTTGCACTCTTACTATTCTTCGGAGCACCGTTATTATCATTAGCACCTGAAATGTTGTCTCCGTTTTATCAAGATTGGATTTACTCATGGTTACCAATGAAATTTATGATCGAAGGACTTAGAGAAATATTCTTCTTCGGAAAAGGGTTAAGCTGGAGTACACCTGTTACTGTGCTTGTTTGGATTGGTGTGGTAAGTATGGCTATCGTTTTAATAACGGCCTTCAAGCGTAGTGCAATAAAGGAACATAAAACTGAATTAAGTGCTTAAAAGGTAAAGAACGTTTCACTTGTAGTGAAGCGTTTTTTTTGATGAATTCATTATGAATTGATAAGGAAATTAAGCAGCGATAGATAGGCTTTTTCAATATTTTAAAGGTGATTGAAGAAATAGTATTTGCGGTTCTTTTTTGTATACATGCTCCTACTATTTCAAAGTGCATAAAATGTTATGCGAAATTATGGAGGGGATACGATGTATAATTCGAATTATCATGATTGGTATAGGCAGAATGATAAGTTGATAAGTGATATTGAAAAAGCTATAAACGGAGAGTTTACTGCCATAAATTGCTATGCTAAATTAGCTAACATGGCTCCAAATCAAGTAGAACAAAAACAAATTCTTGAAATCCGTAATGATGAAATAAGGCATTTTCAAAATTTTGTACAAATCTATACGAATTTAACTGGCAGGCAGCCGAAACCGCAGATCAATGAAGGATGTCCTAATACGTACTTACAAGGATTAGAATTCGCTATACAAGATGAGCAAAAGACTGTAGATTTTTATTTAGAAATTTCAGATGAAACATCAGATGCATCTATGAAAGATTTGTTGCGGAGAATAGCTGCAGATGAACAAAATCATGCGGTATGGTTTTTATATTACTTTGTGAAGTCGAAGTGAGCATTAAGAATGAATGGCTGATGTGGTGAATATATTAGGAATTATTTTAAAACGCAGTGCAACAATTGAATAAGATATTTAAATGTAAGCAGAAGGAAACCGTTTCGCTAGTAGTGGAGCGGTTTTTTATGATGAAATACAAGTTACATAGGTATCGACAAAATAGAGTAATCAAATTTGATATATAATGTATGAAACAAAAATGAAAATAAAAATAAATAAGCTAGGAGCAAACAAATGAAAAGAGGCATTTTTGTAGATATTCCAAATGAATATGATAATTTACTTTGGAAAGTATTAAAGTCAATTCAAATTTCTTCATTTGATTGGTGGGGAGTGAGGAGTCATACTTAGTAGCACGTGGTGGATTGGATGATGCGTTATTTCCAGAAGAACCAAGTGTAGTAGAAGGATTAGATTTGAAAAAGTTAGTTAAAGACAACATATATTATCTCATTTTTGCAGATTTAAAGGCATATCCAAAAGGAGAAGCAGCAGTAGATATTGAAACATATGAAGAGTTTAAGGAGAGTAAGTGTGAGGTAGTCGTATTAGTGGTGGATGCTCAATACATACAAATTTATGCGAAAGATCAAGAAGCGATTGAATTGATGTATGAAAATGCACTGAATCAAGGTTTTTACGTTGAATACGTTACAGATGAAAATGACGGTAGAACGCGTTTGTCAGTATGGTAGTAATATGAAAGGGGAACGCAATATGGAGAGAAATACAGTTAAAGAATATACAATTCGAATTGCTACAGAAGATGAAGGTGAAAGTATTATTATTCTATTAAAAGAAGTGGCACAGTGGATACAACATAAAGAAGTGAATCAATGGCAGTATCTTTTAGGAGGAGAAGCTACAGCTGAAATATTAGAAGGCATAAGCGAGAAATATACGTATGTTGTTACGAAGGAAGATGAAATTGTCGGTACGGTTACAGTATCTCCTAAACAAAATGAATGGGATGAACGTATTTTTGGTAAAGAGGAAGTTTCTGATTCTTTATATATTCATAGATTTGCGGTGAAGCGGGAGTATAAGGGGAATGGAATAGGAGAATGGATTTTACAATGGGTAGAAGAGAATGTACAAAGTGATAAAGAGTATTTGAAGTTAGACTGTGTTGGGCATAACCAACTGTTGAATGATTTTTATAAGCGATGCGGCTTTGAATATATCGGTAGTACAGATGGGCTTAGTAAATTTCAAAAGAGAAGGAGAAAGTGAATGAATCCAATTAACGTAAGTTTAGTTGAGAAGTTAATACAGGAACAGTTTCCTGAATGGGCACATTTAGAAGTGAAGCCTGTAAAGCTTAGCGGGCATGATAATAGAACGTTTCATTTAGGAGATCAGATGAGTATGAGATTACCAAGTGATGCAGCGTATGCACCGCAAGTAGAGAAAGAAAATATTTGGCTTCCTATATTAAGTAAGGGACTTTCTTTACAAATTTCTGCACCAATTGCGAAAGGGAATCCATCTGAAGAATATCCGTGGCCTTGGTCTATTAATAAGTGGATAGAAGGGGAGACCGTTACGAAAGAAAATGTTCGTGACTTAGATGAGTTTGCGGCGGACTTAGGTTCATTTCTAGTAGAATTGCAATCAATTGATACGAGTAACGGACCAATAGCTGGAGCGCATAATTTTTACCGGGGCGGGCTTATATCTGTATACGATAAAGAGGCAAGAGTAGCCATTGAAAATAATAAGGATGTTTTTGATGAGACATTATTAAAACATCTTTGGGATTTAGCACTTAGGTCAACATGGGATAGCAAACCAGTTTGGGTTCATGGAGATATAGCGCCGGGTAACTTACTTGTTAAAGATGGGAAGCTTAGTGCCGTAATCGATTTTGGTATTTTAGGAGTAGGAGATCCTGCCTGTGATGCAGCGATGGCATGGACGTTTTTTGATGAAAATAGTAGAAATGTATTTAAAGAAGTATTAAGTATGGATGAAGAAACGTGGAATAGAGCGAGAGGATGGGCGCTTTGGAAGGCGTTAATTACATACGATGCGAATAAAAATAGTAATAAAAAAGTGGCAGAAGAATCTTATCGTGTGATTCAAGTGATTGTGGATGATTATGAGAGGTAATAGAAAAAGGCTTATTTTGATTGTATATTTCAAAATAGGCTTTTTTACATGATTAAATATTCAAAATCAAAAGAAGGAATCTAACACTATTATACAGAATATTTAGATAATAAGGGGTGTCGAATTTTGAATGAAATTGAATTAAAAAGTAATGTAATTAAGACAGGGCGAGAGAAGGTGATTATTCTTCGGTTTATACTCGCTAGTCTAGTAGGTGTGTTTATGTTTTTCGTACCAGTTACGATAAACGGTGCTTCGTCAATTATGATTGATCATATCGTATCGTGGATCCGGACTTCAGTTCCTTCTGTAGTACCATATTACGCACTACTTGTAATGATAATTGGTGCGATTTATCCATTTTATACGAAGAAATGGAATGCATCTATTGTAGATATTTGTTTTTCTATTTTAAAAGTAATAGGTGTTGTTTTTGGTATATTATATTGTTTGAAAGTAGGACCAGCTTGGTTCTTTGCGCCAGATGTTGGCCCGTTTTTGTATGAGAAACTAGTAATATCAGTAAGTTTACTCGTTCCAATTGGTTCGGCATTTTTAGCGTTATTAGTCGGATATGGATTGCTTGAATTTATCGGTACGTTTTGTCGTCCGATTATGAGACCGTTATGGAATACGCCGGGACGATCAGCAATTGATGCGGTTGCTTCATTCGTTGGGAGTTATTCACTTGCACTTCTTATTACTAACCGGGTGTATAAAGAAGGAAAGTATACGACAAAAGAAGCAGCAATCATCGCTACAGGTTTCTCAACAGTATCCGCAACATTTATGATCATCATCGCAAAAACATTAGACATTATGCATTTATGGAATATGTACTTTTGGACTACGCTTGTTGTAACATTCATCGTGACTGCTATCACCGTAAGAATCCCACCACTTAGTAGAAAACCAGATACATATATTACGAAAGAAGGGTTCCCAGAGCCTGTCTATAAAGAGAAAATGCTAGAACGCGCTTGGGAAGATGCGCTAGAAGTATCAAAATCTGCGCCGAGTGTAATGAAAAATATTGCAGTGAATTTAAAAGACGGTTTTATTATGACGATGGGAATATTGCCATCGATTATGTCAGTAGGGTTAATTGGTATCGTCTTAGCAAAGTTCACGCCAATATTTGATTGGATCAGTTACATTTTCTATCCATTTACGTGGCTATTACGATTGCCAGAAGCAGACTTAGCTGCTAAAGCGGTATCAGTTGGTATTGCAGAGATGTTTTTACCATCGTTATTAGTTGTAAGTGCACCACTCGTGACAAAGTTTGTCATTGCAGTTGTTTCGGTATCATCTATTTTGTTTTTCTCCGCATCAATCCCTTGTATATTATCAACAGATATTCCGTTAAAAGTATCTGAACTTATTATTCTATATGTGCAAAGAACGATTTTAACGTTGCTTATTATTACGCCGATTGCTTATTTGTTGCTTTAAACGACTACATAAGTTCTGAATATACCGAGTTTCCTGACTTGTAGAAGGGAATATTTACTCAATAAAAGCGGAAGTCATTTTGATTCAAATGACTTCTTTTTATTTATCGTAAAATCGTAGTTAGTGCGAAATAATAATCAGTGGAGAGAAATAAAAAACATGAATTAAAATTTCACTTTATTTCAAAGTGAAAGTCACATTTAGTGTGAATTTAGTTTTTGAATATTCCTTGACAGGAATATTCCTGTTTGGATATAATCAATTCAACAAGAAGATAATATTAGTGATGATATTGATGTGTTATAACCGGAGACCATCACTTAACGAGGTGAGTGATATGTCGGAGGAAATTTCGGGCGTGAACGTGGCGACGCTGAATGCCTTATCTGAACCGAATCGTATGAATATCGTTGAACTGTTGCGGGACGGTCCTCTAACTGTTGGGGAAATTGCCGATCATCTGGGATTAAGGCAACCACAAACTTCGAAACACTTAAAAGTGTTAAGCGATACAGGGATTGTGGAAGTGCAGGCTGAAGCTAATCGCCGGATTTACAAGCTCCGACCTGAGCCTTTCCAAGCGCTTGATTGTTGGGTACAGTCATTTAAGCGTGTGATGGAAGAGAGATTCGATAATTTAGATGAGTATTTGAAGGAATTGCAAAACAAGGAAAAGTCATAAAATCAGTTCATATTTAAGGAGGAAATAACATGTCAAACAATACAATGGTATCGAGAGTAGAGAATGATCGAGTATTAGTACTGGAGCGCGTTTTTGATGCACCGCGTAATCTTGTATTCAGTATGTTTAAAGAAGCAGAGCATTTGAAACACTGGTGGGGACCAAGGGGCTGGGAAATTCCATCATGTACTGTCGATTTCCGTCCGGGAGGCGTTTGGCACTACTGTATGAAGTGTGTCGATCAGAACCTGGGGCAATTCTTTGGTATGGAATCATGGGGCAAAGGAGTCTATAAAGAGATTATTGAGCCAGAGAAAATCGTCTATACCGATTACTTTTCAGATGCTGAAGGTAATGTAAATGATTCTATGCCGTCAACCGAGATGACATTGGAATTCATCGATTTAGGTGGAAAGACAAAGCTAATAAACCGTGCTGAATATGTTAACAAAGAGGCCCTTAAGACCGTTATGGACATGGGCATGCTACAAGGTATCACCGAAACTTGGGATCGTTTGGACGAGCGATTGGAATCGCTGAAATAGATTTTTGTAACGTAACTTTATTTTCGGTGATAAGTAGGTTTAAGAGCATTGAGTTTAATAAAAAAAGTTTATAAGGGAGAGTTAAAATAAATGATTAATAATGTTGGTCAAATTATGTTGTATGTGAATAACCAAGATGAAGTGAAGAAATTTTGGACAGAAAAAGTAGGGTTTATTGTAATTTCAGAGGAAGATAACGGTCAAGGAATGCGATGGATTGAAATTGCTCCGACGAAAGAAGCTGAAACAAGTATTATTCTCCACAATAAAGAATTAATTGCTAAAATGCAGCCTGAGTTAAATCTTGGTACACCTTCTTTAATGTTCTTCTCAAAAGAATTCGATCGTTTATATAGTGATTTAGTAAACAAAAATGTTACAGTTGGAGAAATTGTAAATATGCCTACAGGTAGAATATTTAATTTTGCAGATAGCGAAAATAACTATTTTGCGGTAATGGAAAAGAAGTAAATTTTAATTCAAATTATGAGTGCGATGCCTGAATAAAGGCATCGCATTTTTTGCTTTCAGATATATTATATTTCTGTAATGGTGAATTTAATTTCTATATAATAATAAAGCAATATATAATAA
>NZ_JBHWYR010000094.1:0-14902 GCF_042728695.1 Bacillus sp. NPDC060175 | reverse complement strand
TCTCTAGCGCCGATGGTAGTTGGGACCTTGTCCCTGTGAGAGTAGGACGTCGCCAAGCAAGATAAAAACACAAGTCTTTTGACTTGTGTTTTTTTATTTCCCATGAAATAGGTTGGATTCCGTTAGTAAAAATGCTGAAATATAGTAAGGGATTTTTTGAGCAGAAATATTGAGAAATTGATAAATAAATGGATAATCTTCAGATCCATAGCTTCCAAGTAAGTCATACCACCAATCTGTTTCATACCTAGAAATCATGCTTAAATTATAGAGCAATAAATAATGAATAAGGAGCTCAGGTAACACTTGCTTAGAGTTTCTAGGGTCGGTCGTAAGTGGTAAATAATAAGTGTCAGTAAGGTATTCGTAGTATAAAGGAGTACTATACATAGGATTCCACGATTGAATAGGCGCTGAAAAAAATACATTCGATTCACTATTTTTCTCAGGTACGTGTTGTATTGATAAATGCTTACAACTTGTTTCGATGTAACGAGAAAATCGCTCTTTAGTCATATGTAATCGATCTAATATATTGACTGAAAAGGAGAGCTCATTTTTATTTGTTGAATCGATCTTATATAAAGTTGATACTTTTTGACTATAGCGCAACAAATTTTGTAATTCAGGAATATTCCCCATTAGCTCTAACATATTAAACTTCTCCGCTTCTAAGTGTTTCATGTGAAACAGTTGTTCTGCAACGTGAGTAAACAATCCGTTTTTCTGTATTTTCACCTCATCTTCTAAAAATTGATACCCCTGTTTTTTTCGTTTACGAGTTGTAACGCCATGAGCTAAAACAGTAGTTGATTCTGGGTAGTTAGGATCAATAGTTAACAAGCAAGCTTTAAACAGTTGGCTAATTCCATAAAATAACAACATTGGCTGAATCGAAAAGGGGGCCACCTTATATAATTCATAATAATTTTTCCCGTGTTCTAAGTAGTAAATAAAGGGATAACAGTTTTCAAAACTTTTTTTTTCAGCATCTTGTATGGAGGATTTTTCATAACAACGGGCAAGATAACGTTGTACATTTTGAGATGAAAAAAAGAAACTTAATTGCTGCCAAGTACAATGTGTTTGATGCATATATTACGCTCCTTTTATTGTCTGAAAATTCTAACATATATATACGTCCTTGACAGTATTTTAACCAATTGATAAGCTACTAATAATAATTTCTGGTATCATGGGGGGAACAATTATGTGGGAATCTAAATTTGTTAAAGAAGGTTTGACTTTTGATGATGTATTACTTGTACCAGCGAGGTCAGATATATTACCAAGAGAAGTAAGTGTTAAAACAGTTTTATCTGAAAGCTTACAGCTAAACATCCCGTTAATTAGTGCAGGAATGGATACAGTAACAGAAGCTGACATGGCTATTGCAATGGCTCGCCAAGGCGGTTTAGGAATTATTCATAAGAATATGTCTATTGAGCATCAGGCAGAGCAGGTTGACAAAGTAAAACGCTCTGAAAGCGGCGTTATTTCAGATCCTTTCTTCTTAACTCCAGAACATCAAGTATATGATGCAGAACATCTTATGGGAAAATATCGTATCTCAGGTGTACCGGTTGTAAATAATTTAGATGAGCGAAAATTAGTTGGTATTATTACAAACCGTGATATGCGTTTCATCCAAGACTACTCAATCAAAATTTCTGACGTAATGACAAAAGAACAATTAATTACAGCTCCAGTTGGTACTACACTGGAAGAAGCTGAAAAGATCCTACAAAAGTATAAAATTGAAAAGCTCCCTCTTGTTGATAATAACGGTGTATTACAAGGGCTTATTACAATAAAAGATATTGAAAAAGTAATTGAATTTCCAAACTCTGCTAAGGATAAGCAAGGACGCTTATTAGTTGGAGCAGCTGTCGGTGTAACGGCTGATGCTATGCTTCGTATCGATGCATTAGTAAAAGCGAGTGTAGATGCAATTGTACTTGATACAGCTCATGGGCATTCTAAAGGTGTTATTGAAAAGGTAAAAGAAGTTCGTGCGAAATATCCAGCACTAAATATTATCGCTGGAAATGTTGCTACAGCTGAAGCGACGAAAGCATTAATTGAGGCTGGTGCAAACGTAGTTAAAGTTGGTATTGGACCAGGCTCTATTTGTACAACGCGTGTTGTAGCTGGTGTTGGTGTACCACAATTAACAGCAGTTTATGATTGTGCAACAGAAGCTCGTAAACACGGTATTCCAGTTATTGCTGATGGCGGTGTTAAGTACTCAGGTGATATGGTTAAAGCTTTAGCAGCAGGAGCACACGTTGTTATGCTAGGTAGTATGTTTGCTGGTGTTGCTGAAAGCCCTGGAGAAACTGAAATTTACCAAGGTCGCCAATTTAAAGTATATCGTGGTATGGGTTCTGTTGGAGCGATGGAAAAAGGAAGTAAAGATCGTTACTTCCAAGAAGGAAACAAGAAACTTGTTCCAGAAGGTATTGAAGGACGCGTACCATATAAAGGACCTTTAGCAGATACAGTTCATCAATTAGTTGGTGGATTACGTGCAGGTATGGGATATTGCGGGGCGCAAAATTTAGAATTCTTACGTGAGAATGCACAGTTCATTCGCATGTCAGGTGCAGGTTTACGTGAAAGCCACCCTCATCATGTACAAATTACAAAAGAGGCTCCAAACTACTCATTATAATGTCTTATATGCAAATAGACAGAGATTTGATATCTCTGTCTATTTTTTTTTGATTATGTTAGAATAACGGTTATGTGAGTACATAGATATTGGGGGTAGCAAAAGTGAAAGGTATGTTTTGCAAAAGATTCATGGCTTTAGTAACGGTGCTTACACTAGCTTGTAGCATGCTGTTACCATATAGCAATGCATCAGCTGAAACAGGAGCCGCTCTAAACATTGAAGCGGGTGCGGCAATTTTAGTAGAAGCGAATTCTGGGAAAATTTTATATCAAAAGAATGCAGATGAGTTATTATCAATTGCTAGTATGACAAAAATGATGAGTGAATATTTAGTTCATGAAGCAGTGGATAAAGGAAAACTTAAGTGGGATCAAAAAATTAAGGTTTCTGAATATGCATATAAGGTTTCACAAGATGCCTCATTATCAAATGTTGCATTAGAAAATGGCGGCACTTATACAGTAAAAGAGTTGTATGAAGCGATGGCAATCTTTTCTGCAAATGGTGCAACAATTGCATTAGCAGAAGCAATTGCAGGTAAAGAAGTAGACTTCGTAAAAATGATGAATGATAAATCGAAAGAACTAGGATTGAAAAATTATAAATTTGTCAATTCTACAGGTTTAACAAACAAAGATTTAAAGGGAATGCATCCTGAAGGAACAACAGCGGATGAAGAAAATAAAATGTCTGCAAAAGATGTTGCAACTTTAGCACAACATCTAATTAAAGATTATCCAAAAGTGTTAGATACAGCGAAAATCCCGAAAAAAGTATTCCGTCCAGAAAAAGAAAAATTTGCAATGTCGAACTGGAACTGGATGTTAAAGGGTTTAGTTAAAGAATATGATGGCGTAGATGGCCTGAAAACAGGATCAACTCCAGAAGCAGGTGATTGCTTCACTGGTACGGTTGAAAGAAACGGTATGCGTTTTATTTCTGTAGTTATTAAAACAAGTTCTCATACAGCAAGATTTGATGAGACGAAGAAGTTATATGATTATGGCTTTGCTAACTTTGAAATGAAGAAAATGTATGAAAAAGGTTCTTCGGTCAAAGGACAAGAAACAGTACGAGTAGAAAATGCAAAAGATAAAGATGTAGCAGTTCAAACAAAACAAGTTGTTTCACTTCCAGTGTCAAAAGGAAGTAAAGATGTTTATAAAACAGAATTTAAAGAAGCAAGTAAGGGACAAGAAGCACCTATCAAAAAGGGTGTTGCACTTGGTCAGATGGTAATTACACCAAAAGATACGAATGACCCTGGATTTTTATCTGGTAAGTCATTACAAGTAGATCTTGTAACAAAATCAGCAGTAGAAGAAGCAAACTGGTTTACTCGTTCTATGCGCGGAATTGGTTCTTTCTTTAGTGGTATGTGGAATGGTGCTGTTGATACAGTAAAAGGTTGGTTTTAAAAGCTCCTCATTGTAGGAGCTTTTTCTTATTCCTATTTTTCATACCGACTTTATGAAAAAGTAGTGGACAAGCATCAGATAGTTAGTGGTAGAATGTAAGAGTATTCTTAATTTTCTTCTTTAACGGGGGAAAGCAATTCACCTAGGGGGGTTTTTGTACATGACAAATGTAACAGGGACAGAACGTGTAAAACGTGGAATGGCAGAAATGCAAAAAGGCGGCGTTATTATGGACGTAGTTAACGCTGAGCAAGCAAGAATTGCAGAAGAGGCAGGCGCAGTTGCTGTTATGGCATTAGAGCGTGTACCTGCAGATATTCGTGCAGTAGGTGGCGTTTCTCGTATGGCAGATCCAACAATTGTTGAAGAAGTTATGGGTGCTGTGTCAATTCCGGTTATGGCAAAATGCCGTATCGGTCACCTTGTAGAAGCACGTGTATTAGAATCATTAGGGGTAGACTATATCGATGAGAGTGAAGTATTGACTCCTGCTGATGAAGTATACCATTTAAATAAACGTGATTACACAGTTCCGTTTGTATGTGGTTGCCGTGATATTGGAGAAGCTGCACGTCGTATTGCAGAAGGTGCATCTATGCTTCGTACAAAAGGTGAGCCTGGAACAGGAAACATTGTAGAGGCAGTGCGTCATATGCGCCAAGTCAATGCAGAAATCCGTCAAGTTGCGAATCTACGTGAAGATGAGTTAATGACATATGCAAAAAATACTGGTGCTCCTTATGAAGTACTACTTGAAATTAAACGCCTTGGTCGCCTGCCAGTTGTAAACTTTGCAGCAGGTGGTGTAGCAACACCAGCAGATGCAGCGTTAATGATGCAACTTGGTGCTGATGGTGTATTTGTTGGATCTGGTATCTTCAAATCAGAAAACCCAGAGAAATTTGCACGTGCAATCGTTGAAGCAACGACTCATTATGAAGATTACGAACTAATTGCAAGCCTTTCTAAAGGATTAGGTAATGCAATGAAAGGTGTCGAAATTTCAACGTTATTACCAGAACAACGCATGCAAGAGCGTGGATGGTAATTAAAGGAGATCTTTAAAATGGTGAAAATCGGTGTGCTAGGTCTTCAGGGTGCTGTTCGTGAGCATGTGAAATCAGTTGAAGCAAGTGGTGCAGAAGCTGTTGTTGTAAAGCGTATAGAACAACTTGAAGAAATTGATGGTCTTATTTTACCAGGCGGTGAAAGTACAACAATGCGCCGTCTTATTGATAAGTATGCTTTCATGGAGCCTCTTCGTACATTTGCGAAGTCTGGTAAACCAATGTTTGGTACATGTGCAGGAATGATTCTTCTTGCGAAAACACTTATTGGCTATGAAGAAGCACATATTGGTGCTATGGATATTACGGTTGAGCGCAATGCGTTCGGACGCCAAAAAGATAGTTTTGAAGCTGCACTTTCAATGAAGGGTGTGGGAGAAGACTTTGTTGGTGTATTTATCCGTGCTCCGTATGTTGTAAATGTAGCTGATGATGTTGAAGTACTTTCTACACATGGCGATCGAATGGTAGCAGTAAGACAATGTCAGTTTTTAGCTGCTTCTTTCCATCCAGAATTAACGGATGATCACCGTGTAACAGCATACTTTGTAGAGATGGTAAAAGAAGCGAAAATGAAAAAAGTTGTATAAGTAACTTGCAACTTGTATAAGATTATAGTAAATTGATGGTAACAATTTTATAAAATAAGCGTGTTGATAGGAAGTAGTAACAAATGTTGTTTCTTATAGAGAGTCGATGGTTGGTGGAAATCGATAGAAACAGTTTGTGAATCCATCCTGGAATGGAATGTGGAATATCTTTTGATTAGTAAGCATTCCCGGTGAAGAGCCGTTATTTCTACTTGAGAGGAAAGCGGTAATGCTTTCAACTAGGGTGGCAACGCGGGTTAACTTCCGTCCCTTTGTATAGGGACGGGAGTTTTTTGTGTTTTATAAAATAAAAGGAGGAGTATATAATGCTTGATATTAAATTTTTACGTACGAATTTTGAAGAAGTAAAAGCAAAATTACAGCACAGAGGCGAAGATTTAACGGATTTTGGTCGCTTTGAAGAACTTGATACAAGAAGAAGAGAGCTACTTGTTCAAACGGAAGAACTAAAAAGTAAACGTAACGAAGTATCTCAACAAATTTCAGTATTAAAGCGTGAAAAGAAAGATGCGGAAGCTCTAATTCTAGAAATGCGTGAAGTTGGGGAAAAAGTAAAAGATCTTGATAATGAGCTTCGCACAGTTGAAGAAGATTTAGAAAGATTAATGCTATCTATCCCAAATATCCCTCATGAATCTGCTCCAATAGGTGAAACAGAGGATGATAACGTAGTAGCACGTACTTGGGGAGAAGTGAAAGAATTTACTTATGAGCCAAAACCACATTGGGACCTTGCTACTGATTTAGGGATTTTAGATTTTGAACGTGCTGGGAAAGTAACAGGAAGCCGATTTGTATTTTACAAAGGAGCTGGTGCAAGATTAGAACGCGCTTTAATTAGCTTTATGCTTGACCTTCATACTGATGAGCATGGATATGAGGAAGTATTGCCTCCTTATATGGTAAACCGTGCAAGTATGACAGGAACAGGACAACTTCCGAAGTTTGAAGAAGATGCATTCCGTATTGAAAGTGAAGACTATTTCCTAATCCCAACAGCTGAAGTACCTGTAACGAATATGCATCGTGATGAGATTGTGAGTAAAGAGCAATTACCGATACGATATGCTGCGTTTAGCTCATGCTTCCGTTCTGAAGCAGGTTCAGCTGGTCGTGATACACGCGGTTTAATTCGCCAACACCAATTTAATAAAGTTGAACTTGTGAAGTTCGTGAAACCAGAAGATTCTTACGAAGAGTTAGAAAAATTAACAAATGATGCAGAGCGCGTGTTACAATTATTAGAGTTGCCATATCGCGTTATGAGCATGTGTACAGGAGATTTAGGATTTACAGCAGCGAAGAAATACGATATTGAAGTATGGATTCCAAGCTATGGCACATATCGTGAAATTTCTTCTTGTAGTAATTTTGAGGCTTTCCAAGCGAGACGTGCGAATATCCGTTTCCGCCGTGAGCCAAATGGAAAACCGGAACATGTTCATACACTAAATGGATCTGGTCTTGCAATTGGACGTACAGTGGCAGCTATTTTAGAGAACTACCAACAAGAAGATGGTACAATTATAATTCCAGAAGTTCTTCGCCCTTATATGGGAGGAAAAACAGTTATTAAATAAGTTAAAACATTCATCGGTATGAGTGATTGGTAATTATGGGTGTTGTCAGCAATGTCATAAAGGAGAGGGAAAGTAAAATTTTCCTTTCCTCATAATTTATTATAGTAGGGTTGACTAACTGTTTTTCTTTTGATATTATATTTGATGTCAATATGGAGGTATACCCAAGTCTGGCTGAAGGGATCGGTCTTGAAAACCGACAGGCGGCGAGAGTCGCGCGGGGGTTCGAATCCCTCTACCTCCTCCAGATATAATTGACAACAGCGCATATAAGTGGAGATTGGAGAACTCGTTACCAACACGTAACGAGTTTTTATTTTAAAACCAATCATAAAGTATGATGTAAGGGTATAGTGTCCTTATTACACACTCATATTCCGATGATTATCTTCATAGATATGAAAGGAGTTAACATGGATCTTATTATACAAACGTTTCCTTTAGATGGAAAAACTTTATATTATGTACAATGTCCTGTCTGTAAGAACAATAGAATTTTAAACAGTGGTGCAAATGTGTCGCGCATTATAAGTGATGATACATTCCGTAAGCTTTGTGGTTGCACTTGTGATGTAAAACAGGTTGCAAAAAAAGTAGAGGTGCCAAAAGAAGCTGAAAAACCAGCTTTGCAAAAAGAAGTAACTCCAAAACGTACAGGGAAATTACTAACAGCAGTAATTAATGGGAAAGAAATGACCGTTAAAGAGATTGCTGAAACATATGATATTAGTACGAGTACTGTTCGTCAGCGTATTAATGCTGGAAAGCCAGAGAGTGAAATTATTGCTCCAACGAAAAAGAAAAAGTAATTTCATAGGAAAACCCGTGCATATGCACGGGTTTTTTATTTTACAAGTTTACGTGTTTGTTTTAAAAAATGTCCAATTTTTTTAATGATTGGTTCGATTGAATCGCCATCTTTTAAAATATCGTATTCATTAATGTTTAATCGTAAAATAGGGCATGAATTAAAGTTATTAATCCAGTTATCGTAACGTCCATGCATCTCTTTCCAATACTCGATTGGTGTTTGCTGTTCCATTGGACGTCCTCGTTCTTGAATACGATCGACAATATCATCAAACGAACCTTCTAGGTAAATTAATAAGTCTGGATGAGGGAAGTAAGGAGTCATGACCATAGCATCAAATAAACCTTTGTATGTTTCATAATCAGTTTCAGTCATTGTACCCTTTTCGTGATGCATCTTTGCGAAAATACCAGTGTCCTCATAGATAGAACGGTCTTGAACAAAACCGCCACCATATTCGAAAATTCTTTTTTGTTCTTTAAATCGTTCTGCTAAAAAGTACACTTGTAAGTGAAAGCTCCAGCGTGTGAAATCAGCATAGAACTTGTCCAAATATGGATTAGAATCTACTTTTTCAAAAGATGTACGATAACCTAAAGCGTTAGCTAATGCAGTTGTCATAGTGGATTTACCGACACCTACTGTTCCGGCAATAGTGATAACTGCATCATTTGGTATATCATATTTTTGCCTTAAATTCATTGTTATTTCGACTCCTTCAAGAGAGTATTTTGAAGAGCGGATAAGATGACATTTAAATCATCAGGATTTCTTACAAAATCCATATCGTCTCCATTAAATTTCAATACTGGAATATCTGGATGGTCCTTTTTGAAAGCATCCATTGCTGTTTCGTAATCTTTTGTAAGCTGTAGTAAGTAATTTGGATCCATATTTTTTTCGAATTCTCTTCCGCGCATCGCAATTCGTTTTTGTAATGTTTCTAGGCTCGCCGTTAAATAAACGATGACATTTGGTACAGGCATATCCTGCGTAAGAATGCGATAAATTTGCATGTACTTGTCATATTGAGCATCTTTTAATGTACGGGATGCAAAAATTAAATTTTTAAATATATGATAATCTGCTACTACAGGCTTCCTTTGATTCAAATACTTTATGTTAATATCCTCTAGTTGTTTGTACCTATTGCAAAGAAAGAACATCTCTGTTTGAAAACTCCATTCGTCGATGTCTTCATAGAATTTTCCTAAAAAAGGATTTTCATCAACAATCTCTTTTAGTAAGTGGAGTTGCATGTGAGTTGAAAGTTCCTTCGCAAGTGAAGTTTTTCCAACACCAATTGGTCCTTCAACCGTGATAAATGGTACTCCGGTCACGCTGTTTCCTCCTTTCAATCAGTGATTTACCGTGACTACTAAAAGCACAAAACAGAATTATTGTAGCACAAGAGGGGAGCGAGCGGACTAATTTGATATAAAAAGTTAGAAAATAGATATGTATTAATTAAATTTTATTTGGGAGGACGGTACAATATTTGCCTTTAATGTGGCCTCCATTATTTTTAAAGCATGTTCATTATCTTGCTCGTTATTAGAAGCGATGCAATCTCGTGGTACATAAAGTGTATAATTTCTCATATGGGCATCATTAGCTGTAAAAAGGATGCATATGTTCCCGGCAATTCCTGTTAAAATGAGATTTTCGATTTTTAAATAACCTAATAAAGAATTCAAAGGTGTTTCATAAAAAGCAGAGTAATGTGGTTTAATAAAAATGTAATCGTCAGTATGCGGAGCAATGGCCTCGATAATATTTTTACTATACTTATTTGTACAATGAGTAATAAGTTGATTAATATCAGATCTCCAAAGTTGATAGTGATCATTGACATAAATTATTGGATAGCCCAATGATTTCATGGTGTCCTTTAATTGTAGAATGGGGTTCTTTATAATTTCACATTTCTGTGCCAGGATGGGCCCGTGGGAGAATTGAAAATCATTAATCATATCGATAATGAGTAAGGCAGTATTTTTCATATGTAATTCCCTCTCTTTCTTCTTTAGGTTGGATTGAATTTGCAAAAGTTATCCCACCTGCAAGAAATGAAAAAGTGTATTTTATTTTTGGTGAAAGGACTATATTATGGAGCGAGATATATATTTTATGCAGTTAGCAATAGAGGAAGCAAAGAAGGCAGAGGCGATACAAGAGGTACCAATTGGTGCTGTAATTGTGCTAGATGATGAAGTGATTAGTGTCGCGCATAACTTAAGAGAAACTGAACAGAGATCAATAGCTCACGCCGAGCTCTTAGCTATTGATGAAGCTTGCAAAAAATTAGGGACATGGCGTTTAGAAGATGCAACATTATATGTAACATTAGAACCTTGTCCAATGTGTGCAGGGGGAATTGTTTTATCGCGTGTAAAAAGGGTTGTATATGGAGCGAGCGATCCGAAAGGCGGATGTGCAGGTACATTGATGAATCTTTTAACTGATGAGCGTTTTAATCATCAGTGTGAGGTAGTGGCTGGTGTACTTGAAGAGGAATGTGGTACGTTGTTAACGATTTTTTTTAGGGAGCTTCGTAAGAAAAGAAAAGAAGCGAAAAAACTAGAGAAAAGTAATGGTAACTAACGTATTTGCATTTTGTAAAAAAACAAGTTATACTGATAATGCCTTATCCAAGGCAACCGAATATTGGTTTTAACTTTGCCGTGCTAAGCGGGGAGGTAGCGGTGCCCTATACTCGCAATCCGCTCTAGCGAGGCTGAATCCCTTCTCGAGGTTATGCTGCTGTAAGGTCTGCCTTAAGTAAGTGGTGTTGACGTTTGGGTCCTGCGCAACGGGACCCCGTGAACCTTGTCAGGTCCGGAAGGAAGCAGCAATAAGCGGGTTTTCTCGTGTGCCGCAGGAGTGCCTGAACCGAGCTAACTGCTTGAGTAACGCTTATGGTACGTAATCGACAGAAGGTGCACGGCAGTTATATATGTATACAAAACTCACCTTAATATAAAGGTGAGTTTTTTGTATGGAAAATAACTTTTGGAATCTATAAACAGAATGGGTTATAATAAATGAGATAATAACCTTTGAGGGAGGCCGTATTTTCGTGTCATACCAAGCGTTATACCGAACATGGAGACCGCAAAAATTCGAAGATGTAGTCGGTCAAAAGCACGTGACAAAAACGTTGCAAAATGCCCTTCTTCAAGAGAAAGCTTCACATGCTTATTTGTTTTCTGGTCCGAGGGGAACAGGGAAAACGACAATTGCAAAAGTATTTGCAAAGGCAATTAACTGTGAACACGCCCCAGTAGCTGAACCTTGTAATGAATGTCCTTCTTGTTTAGGAATTACACAAGGATCTATTTCAGATGTATTAGAAATTGATGCGGCTTCAAATAACGGCGTAGATGAAATTCGAGATATAAGAGATAAAGTAAAATATGCTCCAAGTGCTGTAGGATATAAAGTATACATTATTGATGAAGTTCACATGCTTTCTATGGGTGCCTTTAATGCGCTTTTGAAAACTTTAGAAGAGCCGCCAGGACATGTTATTTTTATTCTGGCGACAACAGAACCGCATAAGATTCCAGCTACAATTATTTCACGTTGTCAGCGTTTTGAGTTTCGAAAGATATCAGTAAATGATATCGTTGAGAGGTTATCGACAGTCGTGACAAATGAAGGTACGCAAGTAGAAGATGAAGCGTTACAAATCGTAGCGCGTGCTGCTGAAGGTGGTATGCGTGATGCGCTCAGTCTTATCGATCAAGCTATTTCTTATAGTGATGAGACGGTGACGAGCGAAGATGTTTTAGCTGTAACGGGATCTGTATCTCAGCGATATTTAGGTGACCTGGTAGAATGTATACGTGAAAATGATGTATCAAGGGCGTTACGTATTATAGATGAGATGATGAGTAAAGGGAAAGATCCAGTTCGCTTTATGGAGGATTTCATTTACTACTATCGTGATATGCTTTTATATCAAACTTCACCACAATTAGAACATATGTTGGAACGGGTAATTGTAGATGATCAATTCCGTACGTTAATTGAAGAAATGCAACCGGAAGTAATCTATGAAATTATTCATACCCTTAGTAAGGGACAACAGGAGATGAAGTGGACAAACCATCCAAGAATATTCTTGGAAGTTGTTATGGTGCAACTGTGTCAGCAGTTTATGATGCAAGCAAACGGCGCAGATCGTTTACAAGCGATTATGAACAGGATGCAGCAACTGGAGAAAGAGTTAGAGCAAGTTAAAAAGAATGGCGTGCCAGCTGGTGTGCAGCAGGAAGTAAGAGAGACGCGGGCAACACCAAAACCGGTACGAACAGGAAGTATGAAAATTCCTGTTGGACGTGTGAATGAAGTGTTAAAGCAAGCGAAGCGTCAAGATTTAGAACAGTTAAAAGCTGTATGGGGCGAATTGTTAGGAAGGCTCAAGTCACATAACAAAGTAGCATTTGCTGTTTTATTAGAAAATAGTGAACCAGTTGCGGCTTCAGATGATACCTATGTGTTAGCATTTCAATATGAGATTCATTGCAAAATGGCTAGTGAAAATCGAGAAGCGATGGATACATTGGAACAAACTCTTTTTGAATTGTTAAGTAAAAGGTTAAATATGATTGCTATCCCAAAAAGTGAATGGGGTAAAATTCGTGAAGACTTTTTACAACGCGAAGGCGGGGATTCTGAAGAAAGCCCAGAACAAAAAGAAGATCCTCTTATAGAAGAGGCTGTAAAATTAGTAGGGCAAGAACTTATTGAAATAAAAGAGTAATAATAATGAGGAGGAATTAATTATGATGCGTGGCGGAATGGGAAATATGAATAATATGATGAAACAAATGCAAAAGATGCAAAAAGACATGGCGAAGGCACAAGAAGAGCTTGGCGACAAAACAGTTGAAGGTACAGCTGGTGGCGGAATGGTTACTGTTATCGCAAATGGCCATAAGCAAGTTCTTGAAGTGAAAATTAAAGAAGAAGTTGTAGATCCAGAAGATATCGAAATGTTACAAGACTTAGTATTAGCTGCAACGAATGATGCACTTAAAAAGGTTGATGAACTTTCAAACTCTACAATGGGCAAATTTACAAAAGGCATGAACTTACCAGGTGGAATGTTCTAGGAGGATATTGATATATGCATTATCCAGAACCGATATCAAAACTAATCGATAGTTTTATGAAGTTGCCAGGAATCGGACCGAAAACAGCGGTTCGATTGGCGTTTTTCGTGTTAGATATGAAAGAGGATGATGTACTAGGTTTTGCAAAAGCACTTGTGAATGCGAAGCGAGATTTAGCGTATTGTTCTATATGCGGGCATATTACTGACCGCGATCCTTGTTATATTTGTGACGATTCGCATAGAGATCAATCGGTTATTTGTGTAGTACAAGAGCCGAAAGATGTAATTGCGATGGAAAAAATGAAAGAATATCAAGGTGTATATCATGTTTTGCGTGGTGCCATTTCTCCAATGGAGGGAATTGGACCAGAGGATATTAATATCCCACAGTTATTAAAGAGACTACAAGATGAAACAGTACAAGAAGTGATATTAGCAACAAACCCTAATATTGAAGGGGAAGCTACAGCGATGTACATATCCCGCCTCTTAAAGCCAACAGGAATTAAAGTAACTCGTATTGCACATGGTCTGCCAGTTGGTGGAGATTTAGAATATGCAGATGAAGTAACACTATCGAAAGCTTTAGAAGGCCGTAGAGAGATATAAGAGGAGAAGGGAAAATGTTCTTTCAAAAAAAGGGTAAGTTGCGTAAAGAGTATGACGATAAGTTAATTGTATTATTAGAAAAGGTAAAGAATGAATGGCTACGTCAGAAGAGACTGGTTGAACAAAGTGTTGAGCCGTCTCAAGATGTACTTTGTTCTTTAAAAATAGCAGAGGCGAAATATTTTTTCTTGTTAAAAGAAGCAAAACGTCGTCCTGTGAAAATGGAACAATGGTAAAAGGTCCTGCTTTTTAAAGCAGGACCTTTTGCTTTTTATCGATTTACTTGTGAGTAACAGGGCTACTTTATTTTGGGGGTATAAAGAGGAGAAAGAAAAGGGGGGAATGGAATTAGTTGTATCTAATTGTTAGTGCTTAGAAGAAATATTACTGATTAAAGGTTATAAAGATGAAGTGATAGGAGTTATGTTATAGATGTTCTTTTTTATTGTCTTGTCCCATACAAATGGATATGTATAGGTCATTCATAAGGAGGAAAAAATGAATTCTACAATTATTATTGTTGGCATTCTTGCTTTGGTTTTTATTTTTCTTATTTTTGGTGTTTCTGCTAAACCAATACGTTTTATAGGGAAAGCACTCTTTCATGTCACCTTAGGTATAGCGTTACTGTTCATTGTGAATGTTGTAGGGACATATTTTGATTTTCATATTCCAATTAACACAGGCACAGCTACAGTATCAAGTTTATTAGGGGTGCCAGGTGTTGCGGCATTAGTGATTATTAAGCTATATATAATGCCAAGATAAATTTATTTTGGCATTTTTTAAAAAAGCGTTGACTTATCGATTAGTAATATGATAAATTAATAAGCGTCGTCAGGAACGAAATAAAAAAGTTGTTGACAGATTCAATTCGAAATGTTAAATTATAAAAGTCGCTGAAACGTGACATTGAACTTTGAAAACTAAACGAAACAAACAACGTGAAACGTCAATTTTTATTTTTAGATGCTAGACAAACTAACTTTATTGGAGAGTTTGATCCT
>NZ_JBHWYR010000093.1:0-14962 GCF_042728695.1 Bacillus sp. NPDC060175 | reverse complement strand
TCTTCCGATTTGTGTTAATAATACAATTGTTAAAAATGCACCAATCATTATCCAAGCTTGAGTATTCAAATTAAAACCCCCATAAAGTATAAATTCATTGTTTATTTGCTTACTTACTGGAAGATTGTATCATCCCTACTATTTTAGAACATCTATCTGAAGGATGATTTTTTTGAATGCCCTCTATCTATAGGTAGAGGTTTTTATGATTTCTTTGATAAAAGCTATTAATAATTTCTTGTTTAAAATCCATTAAAATCATATATTTAAATTTATCGATTATAACAAGTTTAGTTTCCTATTTTTGTGTTTTTAAAAAGTATCCACTTTGGTGTCTCCGTTTAAAGGAGTACCCATATTCTTGTCCACATATTGAGACAAGAATATGGGCACTAAATGAACTGTCGCTGTTGATAATTCAGTATTTTACATTTTAAAATTAGTTCCTACTTTCAAGTCTTTTTACAAATTTGTAGAAATACAAGAAAATGGATGCTCTTTAAAAAAGCATCCATCCTCAAGTTTTACAATTGATTAATTTTTTCATTTCCTTTTTACGTTCAGCTCGTAGTTGCTCTAAAAATCCTAATAAAGTAGCGAAGGTAGCAGCTTCAGTAAAAAACGTAGTTGAACCAAGTAATCGTTTTATGAATTCACTGGAAAAAATGTTGTTAAACTTTTCTTCATTTTTTTGGTACAAGAAACAAAGATGGACTAAATATAATAGATTTCCTCCTAGAACTGCATAAAACGCAGTATTGGGTATTATCCATTTATCAATCCATTTCCAGATAAATACAAAAAATCCGGTTCTGGTGCAAACACTCCAAAACGCTTGTAAGTAACCTCCTAAACTTGGACATACTGATACTAGTACTCTAAAAGAGGATGTGATTGGTATGGAAAAGCAAAATCTATTCAAGTGGAAACATTATCAACCGGATATTATTTTATTAACCGTGAGATGGTACCTACGGTACAACCTCAGTTTTCGTGATTTAGTCGAAATGATGGAAGAACGCGGGCTATCCCTTGCTCATACAACTATCATGCGATGGGTTCATCAATATGGTCCCGAATTAGATAAGCGAGTACGACGTCATCTTAAGTCAACCAATGATTCTTGGCGAGTCGATGAGACGTATGTGAAAGTCAAAGGTCAATGGATGTACCTATATCATGCTGTTGATTCAAAAGGAAATACAATTGATTTTCATTCAAGCAAAACAAGAGATCATAGGGCTGCAAAGCTTTTTTTCAAGAAAGCTTTGCAGTCTTTTCATGTTTCAAAGCCCCGTGTGATTACAGTGGACAAAAACCAGGCCTATCCTATAGCGATTGAAGAGTTGAAGAAAGAGAAAAAGATGCCTGTGGGCATCCAAATAAGGCAGGTGAAATACCTTAATAACATTGTAGAACAAGATCATCGCTTTATAAAGAAGCGAATCCGTTCTATGCTAGGTCTTAAATCTTTCTCCACATCTACATCCATTCTTTCTGGAATAGAAGCCATGCATATCATTAAAAAAGGCCAACTTATTTTACGGGACAAGTCTGTCCAAAATGAAATGAAGTTTATTCATCAACTATTCGGAATGGCTGCATAAGAATAGATTTCATTAGGAATCTATATACCTCTTTCAAATAAATGCAATCTTTGCACCAGAACCTCGGTATTCAATGTATCTAGAAAAAACCCCTTCAGTTTACTTGGCTAAAGGGGTTTCGTATTTACATAATTTCCGTTATCGGCAATCAAAAATATTCGAATTCTATTATGTTGCCTTCAGGATTTAGCTAATGACTTGTAACTTTCTTAAATAGAGGTAATACCAGTACACCCACATATAAGGGATGATATAGGAGAAAAATGTCCAAACAATATTCCAACCGTTACCATATACGACCTTCCCGCTTAAAACTAATGTCATTTCAAGAGAAGTAGTAAATAGCGATATGAAAAAGACCATCAAGTACGGTCTTTTGGTTTTCTTTATAAAGAATATCAAGTAACTTGCCAAAATCGGATAAATTCCTATATTGAAAGGTAAGGCAGACCAGGTTTTTTGATCAAAGAAAGGAGCAATCCTCCAAAAACCACAATAAAGGCCGATTTCATTTACGACAAAAGCAACGACACAAAAAAATGAGCCAATCAGAGGTATAATTCTTCTCTCTTTTTTATAAAGGTGAAGAATTCCAACAGCCCAAGGTAACACAAATGCAATTAGAATATTAAATAGCATTTTGACTCTACCTTCCTTTCCTTATAACCATCTTCACCTTACTCCTTATAATTTAAACTAAAAAAGTTTTCCAAACCAACGCAACAGGATGATTACAATCAGCTGAGTTATAATTAAATTATAAGACTGCGTAACTCTTATTTTGTTTTCAAAAATACATCCCATATACAAATTTACTTTCAATAACCCCACTTATCAGAAGTACAAAAAAGCTAGCCTTATGCTAGCTTTTCTTACAATTATAATTATCCATAAGTAAATAATATTATTGTTGATTTTCTTTTTCTTTTTCACCTACAACCCAAGCTAGTAATAAAATCGAGCTAGTTGCTAAGAATGCTGTGAAAACTCCCATTAATCATTTCTCCTTTTATAAACAGAATTAATCATATTACACCATAATAATTACAACGACTTACCCTATATAATTTTAGTTATTATAAAATCAATTATCGGTAGTTCATTATGTACAGGTTAAACTCATTGAAATCTGCCGATCTACAAAACCAAATTCTTTATATAGTTCCCTTGCAAAGTTCTTTGCATGAACATTTAAGCGTATTTCTTTATGTCCTTTTAAAGATAATTCGTCTATTCCTGCCTTCATCAATTTCTTTGAAAGGTTTTGACCACGATACTCTGGTAAAACGTATAATTCGTAAATAAATCCTACATTTTCTTGCGAAAAATAATCTTTACCACTTCCAATTAGAATCCATCCCTTTAAGTCGTCATCTTCTTTAAGTACTAGGTAGTATGCTCCTTGTTCTAATGCTGTTTGTACAATCTCTTTTACTCGTTTTTGTGTAGGTTTAAAGGTCTTAGCCGTTCCTTCATATAGAGCATTATCTGATTTTGCTAAAATTTCTTCTAGATCATTTTTACTAGCTTGTTTAAGCATATTTTTCCCCCTTTGTTTACATAGTTACCGAATATGGAAGTAATTTAATCTAAATATTCTTCTGCTAAAGCTGGATTTAAATACTGTGCCATAGCTGTTTTCATATCCCTGAATCCTGATTTACAATAAAATTCTTCATTACCAGTGGTTGAAACAAGATGAATACAAGAAATATCTTTGAGTTGATCGAGTAAGCTGCTCATAATCTGTTTGCCTATTCCTTTACTGTGATAATTCTTATGAATGACAACGTCGTATATAGCAGCATTAAATATGCCATCAGACATAGCTCTTCCAAAACCAATGATTTTATTTTGGTTATAGGCAATTGCTAGTATGTTACTAGCAGTAAATACCTGTTTTATTTTATCTTCATCATGTTTTCTCCAACCTACAGAATGATAAACCTCTTTCATTTGAGTCCAGTCCATATTGTCTAAGTTAGTATGAATCTTAATTTCTATATACTTACTCCTTTTCTTCTTATATATTAATGTTAAGTATTAATTCAATGCTGAGAAAGAAACTCCTTTATTGTGTAACTCCTAGTTAACACAACCAATCATTATTGGCACCCTTCCTAACTTTAAAAAAAGAGGGATTTTTCATAAAAAAGGTAAAGTTAAACATTATGTAGATTATAGCACCTCTAATTTAAAATTAGATTCAATTCAAACAATGAATAATACAAAATAAAAAAAGTGGATTCATAATCAAAAAAGCATCTAATGTATATTAGATGCTTTAGTTCTATAAAAATATATGAATAAAAGTGTTCTTATTTTTTAAAAATTAACTAGAATTGTATTGTGTTACTATAACCATTATGTTGTCATAGTTCATTGTTACCTATGTTTCTAACTAACACTTTTACACTAGAACCCCCTTTTTAGAGTCATACTATCAGTATGTTCAAGTTTAGGAGATTACTTGCAAGAGCTGCACCAGAACCAAATCATTTAACACCAACAGCATCAAATGCTTTGTTTACAGTGGTAACCTCAGCTGATTGTGTTCCATATAAATCTGCGGCTGACTGCACAAGGGCTTGTCTTGTCTGAGAGAATGTTGCCGATTCTGTGAGATATTGAGTGTTTGCGCGATAAAATATTTTACCCATTTTATCTTTACCAATACCGTTCACAGTTACTCCATAATGAGTACCGCCCTCTGCAACAAGATACGCTGCTTTATTGATAATCCCACTATTTGTGTGTACTAATGTGCTTTGATCCTTTCCTGTATAACGTTTAGAATAATGGTCTGGATCACCGTATTGTGTTGGATCACTCATAGAACGAAGGGCTTGTCCCGATTGGAAGAATAAATCTTCTCCAATTAGATAATCGGGATTTGAGTTATTATAATATTCGATCAATGTCCCGAAAATATCTGACATTGATTCATTAAGTGCACCAGATTCATTCTGATAAATTAAGTTGGATGAAGATTCTGTTACTGCATGTGTTAGTTCATGACCAACAGCATCAATTGCGGCTGTAAATGAACGTGTTGATCCATCCCCATCTCCATAAACCATTTGTTTTAGGTCTGGATCCCAAAATGCGTTTTCATACTGTTTTCCAAAATGAACAGATGAAACAATTTTGGCCCCATTTCCGTCATAGGAATCTCTTCCCTGAACATTTTTATAATAATCATATACAATTCCGGCATAAGTATGAGCATCCACAGCTGCCTGTGCATTTTTGCTTGTAAAACTGTTAGTGCTATTACTTAAAAGGACACCTGGGAGAAACGAAGTGTCATCCTCACTTCCTTGACTTTGTGCATCGTACGTATAAATTCCCTTTCCGCGTGTCTGATCTACTAAATAAAAAGTATTATTAGATTGTAAGAGATTCAACTTTTTTGTATTTCCAAATGAATCTTTTCCTGTTCCCGTTGTTGTTGTCCCAATAATATTTTTTTTGGTGCTTGCTGTATGTAAAACTTCAATATGATCTAAGATTTTTCCAGTCTCTGCTTCTACAAAATAATCATGGTTACCTGGTTGTGGAGATAAAAACCCTAAATGAACATGATATGCATAGGATACTGTGTCATTTTTTGCATATACTACAAGTTCAGATGTCGGTTTTACATCATAGTTTGGTTTAAAACTTAGTTCCTTTTCAGCAATAGACACTGCCTCATCGGCAGAGACTTTTTGATTTGGTTGTTGTAATTTTTTATCTAAATCAGGAATCACGGTTCCAGAAAAAACGGTTAATACTCCCTTATTATCAACATGTGCAACTTGTGTAGATCCCCATACTGGAACACCGCTATATGTTTGTTGTAATCGAACAACTTTTGCACCCAACTTGTCATCTTCTTGTTTCTTTACAGTGAATGATTCTTTAGCACTTTTTGTACCTAGTTTATATTTGTCCTTATTTTCATCAACATATCGAAATACTACATCCTCAGTTTTTGTTGAAGATGGTGTAGTCAGCTGCCCAGAAATAAATTCTGGAGACTTGATGACCTCATTATACTTCTCTGTAGACAGCACATTACTTGATGTAGCGGCATAGCTATGTGTCGGTAAACTAATTGATGTAGCAATAACACCAGCTGACAATAAAACTGCTAGACTTTGTTTCTTTGTTTTCATATTTTCTTCTCCTTTGTTTTTACACCCTGTTTTAAACAGAATATTTATATTTTTTGAAAATTATATTTTTATATATAGATTCTGTAAAGGTAGGAGATTGTAATAAATGGGAAATAATTCATATTATTTATACCTATTTACTTATAATTCTGGTTGTACAAGACCTTAAAGTGTTGAGTTTTCTAGGTTTTCATAATGAATATGCAATTTCGCATATCGGATAAATTTTAATTGGGAATCGTTGTCCATCCTCCGAAAAAGGGGTACGGCAACGATTACTTCTTTTTGGATCCACTTACAAAACTAAAACAAGAAGCTGTATATAAAAGGGGGCATCATACACGCCCATCAAGCTAAAATTTATAAGAATAACCCCTTACTACTTCAAAAGTAAGGGGTTATTCTACCGCTGTTGTATAGTATAAATATAGTTATTTTTTTTGTTTTATTTTAGAAACTCCAAATCCAATAGTAATGCCAATCATCATCCCCAGAGCAAGGTTATTAATAAGCAACCCGAAAGTTGTCCCCAAAAACAGTCCTATAGATATTCCAATTACCGTTTTTGCATCACTTTGTATATTTTTATTCAAAAAGGTATACCTCCTTTCATTAGAATTATGAATTGTAATTTTTAAATAAATGCCATATTTATAGTGTCTTAAAGATAACCAACAACGTATTATTTTAATTATATAATACATTACTGTTGGTTGTTAATCTATATTATAAGCTCTTAATTTGCAGCGTTTTGAATGTATACTTTTTCGCGATTTTTGAGGATATCAGGAGATTTGGATTGAGATTAATGCTTTCATTCCTTGAATAATTTATATCCAATTTTGTAATAAATTTCTCAATATAAATTTACTTGTTAATTATGGTATTAATATTCAAAATTAACAAAAATTAAATTACAATAAAAATATTATGGTTATCACTTTTGTTTACTCCTTGCGCTAAAGATAAGATTGTGTTCCCGATCTTATCTTTTTTCTTTGTAGATTTTTGATACAAAAAAGAGAATCCTTAATATCTTAAGGATTCTGCAACAGGAATATTCTTTATTTTTCTTCGATATCATCTGGTAGTGAACTACTCACCACTTAGCAAAGCTTGAAGTGGGAGCTTCTCAGTTCCACGACGAAAGTAACCTTTCGTCTCCCTGAGCGTTACTTCGGGGTGTTCCATCCCTAGATGTCCAGCGCTTGGACGCTCTTTTGGTACGGTTGATATTTTACGCAGGAACCGAATGGCTTGGTTTTCGCACTCTATTTTCTTCCTGCAACCTCATATATCAAGTTATCAAAGAACTTCATATAGCTAGTTTATCAAAAGTTTTTGGCTATGCCAAACCGAAATTCATCTCCCACCTACCGTTGGGCTACGCCCTTCACACGCTTGAGGAAGGAGAATTCTTTCGGGGAATTCGTTAAAATTTGCACCCGGTGATGGAAGATCATTCTTTTCACCTTTCATCTTTACAAAGAGCAAAACTTCTCCCTGACCATAATTACCATAAACATTTGGGCGTAGTTTCAATATATATCAGCCCCTATGTAAGTGGCTTCCATAATGCCAAAGCGAATATCCAATTCGGATCACCATTACCTTGATGATTTTGAACAGCTTCATACACTTTCCCTTGATGTTCTACTTTGTCGCCCTTTGTATATGCCTTCCTTGGATCCCATTTTTCATAAGATACATTTTGATCTTTTGTTTTTATCAGAAGAATGTTACTTTGGATCGATGTATTTCCAGCTGCATCTACAGCCTTCACTGTATATTTATATTCCTTATTAGCTATAAGATTTTGATCAGTAAACGTCGTTCCTTGTAGCGTTTGAATCAATTGTCCATCACGTAATACCTGATATTCTTTTACACCCACATTATCTGTAGAAGGATTCCATTTTAGCTCTACACTGTTAGAAGTAACGTTGCTTGCATATAATCCTTGTGGCTGTGTGGGAGCTTCTGTATCTGGTTTCGGATTAACAATTTTATCTACTTTTTTCAATCCCTCTTTTGTAATCTCATAGACTGCTTTATTCCCAAAGCTTTCCTGCATGTTATTTTCCATATTTTTGATAATAGCTCTGTTCGCACCTTCTAAATGTGTGAATTCAATAAAATCGCCTACTTTTACCGGAACTTTGGCTTGCTCAGCATTTTGTTGCTTATTTCCATAAATTTCTTTGTTATATACCACTTTACCTGATGTGTTTTGCACTTTAATACTTGCGTATGTACTATCAAAGTAAGGGTGTGGTACACCTGCTTTTAGATCAATTTGCATTTCTTCTGTTAATTTATTTAAATTTACTTTTGCGAATTCAAAATCTCCAATCCCTTTCAGTGACCATGAAAACTGTTTTCCTTCCAAGATATCATCTGTATTTTGTACATGGCTTTTTATTTGAGTAAGAAGATCCATCATCGGTCGCGGTTCATTCGCAAAAACAGAAATGATACTGTTATTTAATGCTTTCCACTCAGCATCTGTTACATTTGGACTTTGTAACATAAGAGAAACGTAATCTTTCCATACTAAAAAATTGATTGGTAAAATATTGGTGGATATTTTATAAATTGCAATTTTATTATCTGCTGAAGTCATCGCTTTCGCTAACCAGCGTAATCGCTCTGATTGATCTAGTTTTACTGGATCACGTTCAGCATTTTCAAATAGTAGCATATACGGTACTTGATTTGTCGGGCTATTATCTGACCAAGGAATAACAGTTGCATCATGACGGCTCGATTCACCCCATCCGGATATATCATTTCCTAAATTCCAAGAAGATGGTTTGTTATTCCATATAAGTGCACAATGTCCAGGTTGTCCAACAGGCATAGCTGCCACTCCAAAGGCTTGGCTTACTTGCGTACCAAACTTCGAAATATTACCGCATACCCCGCCAAATCTGTAAATGGAAGAAAGATTCCAACCTAAACCGTAGAATGCATCATTTCCAGCGTGAATGCTAACTCCATCTTTGTTATGGGTTACATAATTAATCAAATATGCACTTTCCCCTACCTTATCTTGTTTTTTAAGTTCTGGATGTTCCGTATTAATCATATTTCTTGCCCAAGTTAAATCTTCTTCTGGTGACCAAGTATTCACTACTAATCTTAAATGCCAAACATCATATGTTCTAAAGCAAGGAAGTAACTCATTATTTTGATCTGCTAATTTATAATGTTGGTACCTTGTTAATGGATTAATAGGTTTATTGTTTGTCCAATATTTTATAGGTTCAGCATGAGCTAACGATGTAGCTATCGCTAATTTTAAATACAATCCTTCGTGAGAATTTGCATCCGCATTCCAGATTGTATTCCATATCTCAAGTGCATTTACAGGATTTTTTCCAGTTGGACTACCACCTTCAAGATAGGTATTCATCACATCTGTATTTTTCATAGCCCAGCCAAGAAATTTCTGATGGTCAGCATTTTTTTTAGCAAATGTAGCCATTGTTGCAGCACCTGTTTGTGATATGAATTGCCACTGAGCCAAGGCTGCTGCAAATACTGGGTCTGCAAGCTTCTTTTTTAAATTTTCTTCAGTCATACCCCCAATATTTCCATTCAGATATGCTGTTAGATTATTCAAATGAGCTTCAAAATTACCATTTGCAATTGCTTGATCCGTCTGTTGGTTCAATGTTTCTAAAGTGAATGTTCCTTGATTGAATGAAATCGTTTCAGCTGAAACTTTTGTATGCGGAATCGTAGCAATACTTCCTAAAATAATCGGCATAGTTAATAATAAAGATGAAATCCTTTTCAAAATAATTCCCCCTTTTTTTGTTTTTGACCTTTGACTGCTGCATGATTCTCGTTTATATAAAATAATTTCCATACTTAAAGGCATGAGGAATTAAACAGCCAAAATGAATATAATTTGGTAGTTTCCAAACCTTTCGCAACTGGCTGACATAGTGGAATGCACCTTAGTCCCTATAACTTTCACTAATTTTACCTTTATCGAATTTCATTCTCAGATGAAATCATAACAAATTTCATTTTATAACGTGGTATTCCCACGCCCATCAACTTAAAAAATTCAAAGTAAGTGGTTTCCATAACGATAAGGCAAATATCCAATTCGGATCACCATTTCCTTGATGATTTTGAACAGCTTCATACACTTTACCTTGATGTTCTACTTTGTCGCCCTTTGTATATGCCTTCTTCGGATCCCATTTTTCATAAGATATATTTTGATCTTTTGTTTTTATCAGAAGAATGTTACTTTGATTTGATGTATTCCCAGCTGCATCTACAGCCTTTACTGCGTATTTATATTCCTTAT
Organism: Bacillus sp. NPDC060175; assembly: GCF_042728695.1. Classification (NCBI taxonomy): domain Bacteria; kingdom Bacillati; phylum Bacillota; class Bacilli; order Caryophanales; family Bacillaceae; genus Bacillus; species Bacillus sp. NPDC060175. The sequence continues at coordinate 4,868 of NZ_JBHWYR010000093.1, read as the reverse complement.
TAGCTGTTAGATTTTGATCAATAAACGTCGTACCTTGTATTGTTTGAATTAGTTGTCCATCACGTAATACCTGATATTCTTTTACACCTACATTATCTGTAGAATGATTCCATTTTAGTTCTACACTGTTAGAAGTAACATTGCTTGCATATAATCCTTGTGGCTGCGTGGGAGCTTCTGTATCTGGTTTCGGATTAACAATTTTATCTACTTTCTTCAATCCCTCTTTTGTAATCTCATAGACTGCTTTATTCCCAAAGCTTTCCTGCATGTTCTTTTCCCTATTTGTAATAGTAGCTCGGTTCTCTCCTTCTAAATGTGTGAATTCGATAAAATCGCCTACTTTTACCGGAACTTTGGCTTGCTCAGCATTTTGTTGCTTATTTCCATAAATCTCTTTGTTATATAACACTTTACCTGATGTGTTTTGCACTTTAATACTTGCATATGTACTATCAAAGTAGTTATGTGGTACACCTGCTCTTAGATCAATTTGCATTTCTTCTGTTGATTTATTTAAATTTACTTTCGCAAATTCAAAGTCTCCAATCCCTTTCAGCGACCATGCAAATTCGTTACCTTCAAAAATGTTTGGAGATTGATTTTTGATTTGTACCTTTTTCTCAACAGTTTGATCAAATAAATCCGTTAATACAATCTTTGCATAAGCATTTGTTGGTAATGATATAGATTGACTGATTCCATTTTGATAAGATTTAATATCATCAATTACGTTAATAGGTTGGCCCGTCATATTTTCATTGTTATAAATTTCAATTTTCCCCTTAAATTGCGGTGTACTATTTTCTTTTAGTTTCCAAGATACATTTAATTTTTCATTTTCATAATATATAGATTGGATATCAAAATCTAGTTTTCCTATTTCAGGTTGAGTAGGTTGATTTAGCGTGAATATTTTTCCTGATCCAATGGTAGACTGCGTATTACCTCCTGCTTTGACCCATACATATTCTGAAGTAGCTCCTCCATCATATTGATAAGTATTATCATGCGTTCCGGAAATATTTTGATTATTCCAAGAACTCCATTGTTTATCTACTAACTTTCGGCTATAACCATTTTTTAAGCGAGCTTCCCGAACATTCTGTCCACTATCCGCCCAGTCTTCTTGAAACATTCCTAATCCATGATTAAATGCCACATTAGCTACCGGAAAGTCCATAATTGCAATTAGATGCCATTTATTCTTTGTTACATCTTTCATCCATTGTCCAAATTTAGTATGACCATCTTCTTGCCATGAACGCATTGTCATTCTGTACCAATTGTAGTCTTTCCAACCATAAGTTGTTTGAACCTTCAGTCCTGTTCCTTCTCCTCCAAAGAGTCCAGCTTGTGAATTCGGAGATAAGTATTCGGCCTTTATTGCTTCTTTAGAGGAAATTGGATCCCATATGGCAAAATGTAAAGTACGTTTTCCATTTTCATCAAACCCACTTTGTTGTTGAAAACCAGCATATCCTCCAGCTTCACCACCTGCATTCCAGTTGTGTACAGCCCAATACGTATAAGGTGCAGTCTGAACTGGTGACCAGTCTATACTAATAATATCTGAGGCAGGTATATTTTGAGGACTCACATAAACTGCTGGAGCAGCTGAATGTGTTTCGGCTTTAGTGTGCGAAATAGACGTTCCAAACATAGAAAACATGCTACATGCTGCGGTAATTATAATAACTTTATTAAAACTTCTCCTAGTTTTCTGAATAATCACTAATCTACTTCCTTTTCTAATTTTTATTATTGAATAATAACTTAGTAGAGAAATCTATCAAAATTCAAGCAACATCCAGTAATTCTTTAAAATACTGCCCCAATTTATGTTGTTCTATCTTCACATCTGATTCTTACATATTACTTGATTGTAATTGGTTTCCATAACGATAATGCAAATATCCAATTCTGGTCACCATTTCCTTGATGATTTTGAACAGCTTCATACACTTTCCCTTGATGTTCTACTTTGTCACCCTTTGTATATGCCTTCTTCGGATCCCATTTTTCATAAGATACATTTTGATCTTTTGTTTTTACCGGAAGAATGTTACTTTGAATTGATGTATTTCCAGCTGCATCTACAGCCTTCACTGCATATTTATATTCCTTGTTAGCTGTTAAGTTTTGATCAGTAAACGTCGTTCCTTGTACCGTTTGAATCAATTGTCCATCGCGTAGTACCTGATATTCTTTTACACCTACATTATCTGTAGAAGGGTTCCATTTTAGCTCTACACTGTTAGAAGTTAGGTTGCTTGCATATAATTCTTGTGGCTGTGTCGGAGCCTCTGTATCTGGTTTCGGATTAACAATTTGATTTACTTTTTTCAGGCCATCCTTTGTAACTTCGTATATGGCTTTTTTTCCAAAGCTCTCTTGTTTACTATTATCGACATTCATAAAAGTAGCTCTATGCACACCTTCTAAATGTGTTAACTCGATAAAATCTCCTACTTTGACTGGTACCTTTTGCGATTCAGCATTTTGCTGTTCGTTTCCATAAATATCTTTATTGTATACTACTTTCCCTGATGCACTTTGTACTTTAATACTCGCGTATGTTTCATTAAAATAATGATGCGGTATGCCTGCTTTTAAGTCGATTTGCATTTCTTCTGTCGACTTATTGAAATTGATTTTAGCAAACTCGAAATCGCTAATTCCTTTTAGTGACCATGCAAACTGTTTTCCTTCTAAAATATTATTTCCATTAGGCATATCTGGTTTAATTGGATTAGAATCCGTACCCTTCCAAATTTCTGCTGTTAAAATTGGATATCCTAATGCAGTCACTTTTTGAATGGTATCGTTATTTGGACGTAATCCCCACTTCTCAAAGAAAGGAATCAAATTTTGTTTAGCTACTTTTGATGCTGAAATCATAAATAATTGTTTTTTATTTTCATCAGTTTGTGGAAGTTCATTTGAAGGCATGTCTCTATACAATTGATGCAAATTAGGATAGAAATCCTCTCCATATGCTAACTGTAGTTGCCAAAGCATAACAAGCTTAACAAAAACATCACTAATTTCGTCATAATTTTTATTCGTTTGTTCTAGATATTGAAACGCTTTTGGATAAATTCCACTTTTCTCAAAATTGGATGGTTGATTAAATGCTTTTTCTACAGAAAGGCTGTATATATTATTTTGTACTTCTGTCATATTATAAAAATTCCAGGGCCATTGTTGTCTCAAATGCCCTGCCTCATGCCATGGACCCCAGCCATCTTTTACAAATTTATTAATATCTAACACGTATTGGATTGCATCTCCTACATAAGCGGTTCGATAAGGATACGCATACATATAATAATCAGGAGAATGATTTTCCTCTACGTAATGAACATAATGTTTATCTACTTGTTCTTCGGATAATCCAGCTACTTTGTCTTGAATTCGAGTAGCTTCATCCATCTTTTTTAAGAGTTGTACAGGATCTGTATTAGAACCCAACAAATATTTCTTAACACGTGCCGGGCTGGCCGTAATTAATACACGTTCTCCTTTTAACTCTACTGCATGTGCATTAGGATATTGGTCCAGCATGTTTATTAAATCTTGTTTCGTATGCTTTCCTAGTTCAAAGAAAGGCGTAGTCGTTCCACCTGTTGTGACTGTTGTTCGAATGGTACCACCTTGTTGTTTATTATAAAAATAAATCATCCCTCCATTTGGAGATTGGATTGTGTTTATCCCCGGTTTTAATGTAAATGATTTTATTTTAGAATCTTCTCTCCAAGAAGCATCATACGAATACGTTCCAATGTATGCTTGAATATCTTGATTTCCTTCTACATTAATCGTTATTTGTTCATTTGGTTTTGCATATAAACCAGTTGGTTCATATGGACTAAATGCCATACTTTTTCTTTCCTGTTGTTTTAGTACCTCAACATCCCCTTTTCCTGGGACTGTATATGTTCTATTTTCTAATTTAACTGACTTTTCTTCTTGCAGTGATGTCGATAAATTCTTTTGCTGCTGCCTTTCCTCCGCAAAGACATCCGATGAAGAAATCATTCCAGTCGCAAGCATAGTTACTGTAGCAGTAGCTGCAAGCATTTTTCTAGTTTTATTTTTTGAATTATTCCCCATATTATCTCCCTCTCATTTCCTTGATAAATTTAATAGTTTTCGTTTCTTTAGCATGTGCTTACGTGTTAAAACAGTTCATGAACTCGTATTTATTACTTTTTACGTAGCCCTTCCTTTATTATGTTTATATTTAGATGTTATTTTATGACACATATTATTACAACTTTATAAAATATCAATCAATAATGCGCTTTTATGTTTTGATTTGGTATTCTTAATTATCATATAAATCGAATAAATTACATAAAGGTATTCATTTCGTGTGAATAATACTTTAAATCAAATTATTTACAGATTAATAATTCACAAAAAATTAAAATTATGTAAAATCCTATCAAGGAAATAAATACAAGCTGATTCGTCATGTATACATTGAAATCACTAAGGTGATTACTACCATCAGATTACTTCATTCCTTTTTCTATTTCAGTTTAAGTTTGTAAGTTATTAGAAGATAAAAAACGTTATTTTTTCTAATTTCAATATTAAATAAAGCCACTTTATTTAATATTGAATTAACTGTTGGTTTGGAATAAAGTTTAATCAGAAATATTACGCAAACACATATTATATGGTAAATAAGAAGCATCCATTTTGAAATAAGTTTGTTCAAAATGGATGCTTCCCTTGTGAATTAGTATACAATTTTTATAAAAAAGTTTGATCATTTTGTTCTCTGTAAATTTAAGTGCCTTTCTTCCCATTATATTTAATAGAGCTAAACATAATAACTATTAATCATTATATAAATA
>NZ_JBHWYR010000092.1:14055-15094 GCF_042728695.1 Bacillus sp. NPDC060175 | reverse complement strand
ATATAAAATGAAAATAAAAATTAATAAATTTTTACAAAAGTGATAGAAAATGAGAATGAAATGCCAATAGTAAGTAAAAGCAGCTGCTAAAGGGGAACTGAGGAAGGATGATGTTTATGATTTTCAATTCTGAAGAGGATTTAATTATAGCTATGAAAAAACGCGATCAAGATGCTTTGAAAGAAGTGATTGATCAATATGGAAAATTAATTTCATACATTATTCATAAATCATTAAGTACCCCTATTGAGAAACAATATGTAGATGATTGTTATAACGATGTATTTACTGTCATTTGGTTTCATATCGACCAATTTGATATAGAAAAGGGAAACTTAAAATCTTGGATGATTGGTATTACTAAATTAAAGGCATTGGAATATAAAAAGAAAGTATATAGAGAGAACAAAATGGATAAAGACGTAGAAATAGATACAGGTATCCATGATAGGTATGAAATAGAACAAGAAGAAGAGATTATGGAAATAGTGCAAGATTTAAATAAAAAGGATCGATATATCTTTTTAAAGAGGTATATTGATGGATATTCCATTGACGATATTGCAAAAGAATTAAAAGTAACAGCGGATTATATATACAACCGAATTTCTCGAGGGAAGAAAAAACTTCAAAAACTGTGGAAGGGGAGTGTGTAATATGGATAAAAGACTATTATCGATGTTAAACGAACTCCAATATTCAGATGAAGAAATTAAACGTTTAGAGCAAGAAGCGGAAGTTTCTATAAATATAGATAAGTATTATGTGAGAAATGGTGAACTGCTAAAAAAATTAACTTTACAAATGCTTGAAGAATCAATTCGCGAAGAGTTACAAGAAGATGAAGAAATCGAGAATGAACTGTTAGTAGAAGAGGGATGCATGGTAAATACAAAAGTAATACCGAATATTTATACTGTAGGTGCAACTTTTTACTATTATATCGTTTTAACAAATAAAAGGTTGCTGATGAAAGGATTAGATTGTTATTTTAAAAAGGTAAATGAATACAGCATGTTAATAGAAAATATTCAAGCAA
>NZ_JBHWYR010000092.1:0-14045 GCF_042728695.1 Bacillus sp. NPDC060175 | reverse complement strand
CAATTTGGAAGTATAGAGCACGAACAAGAACTAGCTATGATTATTATGAAATTAAAACAGCATGGAGTAAAAGAAGAGAAATATAAAGATTTTGAGAAAGGCTGGATGATTTATTTCAATGTTCTTGTCATAGTAACATCCGGTCTTTTATTTTTAAAATATTTAATGTAAAAAGCGGCATAATAGCCGCTTTTTATCGTGCAATTAATATTCTAGTGAAGATTCTGTAGTTTTAAAATATTTTTCTCGTGAAGGAGTCATTACCCGGATTGCTAATAAACAGGAAAGGAAAAGAATGAGTAAAGAGCTACATATCACAGTAATTTGAACGGAAAGAAATTGTGCGGATGCTCCAATTGCTAAAATGAAAAAGATTTGAATGAAATTTTTTATTGAATCAAATACGCTATCGATACGTCCTATCATATGTACTGGGATGTTATTTTGATAAAATGTTATAAATCCAGTACCAGCAAATGATGAAGCGATCCCAAGTAAAATGAAACCACTTGCTGCGACCGTAAATGAATTTGAAAAGGCGAAAATCACATAGCCTATTGCTGTGAAAATCATACCTAAACCGATGCAATATTGAATCGGTAATCGTTTTGCAAAGAGAGAGACAAGAAATGAACCACAAACGTAAGCTGCCCCGGTTATACTAACAAGCATGCTATATTCTACATCGGATAAAAACAGTACTTGTCGTGTAAAAACAACTTCTTGTGAATCAAGTGCCATAGAGACAAGCATTGTAGCTTGAAATAAAACGAATACGAGAATAATGTAAGTTTCAGTTCGTGCGAATGAAAAAACTTGTTTCCAATCACTTCGTAACGTTTGTACGAAAGTATTTGCAACCTCTTCGTTTTGCTTTGTTTGTAATGTGATGTTTGGCAAGAAGTAAATGAGAATGGTAGAAAGTAGAAAGGAAATTGAGTTGCAGTAAATAACAAAAGCTGCCGAGTATGTAGTGAGAAGTATTCCAGCAAGAGCCGGACCGATAATAAAAGCCCCATTTGTACATAGGCTATTCCAAGCATTAAATTGAGCACGTTCTTCAGCTGGTATGAGCAGTGTTTTATAAGTGAATGAAGCTGGATCGAAAAATGATGTAGCAATGCGAGTCAAAAAGATAAAAATATAAATTGCCCAAATAGAATCAAATAGTGGAATACAGCCAATGAGAGCGGCTCGAATAATATCTGTGATGAGCATAATTGACCGTTTATTTAATCGATCTACAATACTACCAGACCATGTTTTTGTAACAACGGTGGCAATTGGCCCGACAATCCATAGGCCTGCTACAGCAGCGGGAGAGTTTGTACTATTTAACACCATTAAGTTTAGAGCTATGAGGTACATAAAATCACCTAAACGAGAAATGCCTGTGCCCGACAATAATAATAGTTTATTTTTCATGTGTATATGGACCTTTCTTTCATTGTTTTTTTATCCCGCATTAACGGGCAGTAAGACTCCCACCTCAAAATGTGGCTGTAAAGCAAAGGAGTTAGGTGGGGGAGATCAACTGCCCGTAAAAGCCCGATTGGTGAAAGCTAATAATCGGTGGGGGATGAACAAAACCCCCACTAATTAAAGTTTCACTTTATCCGGCAGGAAATAGCGTATTCTTCCTCTGAGGCTGATTGACGAGCGGTTTTGCTTTCCCAGCGTAATAAAACTTGTGAGATCTCCCAAGTGAGTTGTTGTAATTCCTCTGGAGTTAAAAATAAATGAGATACAATATGGCTCCCTGTATTTGTTCCTTCCGTGCCTGCTTCTTCAATATAGAAGTGAGCAGATTTTGCTTTATAGTACTTTTCAATAATCCCCCGTTTTTCCTTTGTATCTACTAATTCAAGTAAGCCTCCGTCAAATAAAATTTGGATGTGATAGTGAACGCTACCAGCAGATTTATTTAGTTTAGTAGATACTTGTTTTGCAGTGAGTGTTTCGTCTTTTAAAAGGTGAAGAATTTGAATGCGAGTTGCATTGGAAATTAGCTTTTGTTGTTCTGCTGAAATGGTAAGTCGATCCTCAAACATTTTGTTAGCTCCTTTCTTATAATCTAAATTTATTGTACGTTCTAAAAAATTAGAATGTAAGAGAAATAAATCGCCTTTTTCTTGTAAATTTCGACATAAATAAAAATGGCATGTACATATACATGCCATTAAGTGATAGTAGATTCTTCACTAAGCTCCCCATGATAAAACAAGAAAAGCCATATAAAACTAACGGAAATACAGCATATAGCTAACAGGCTACCAATAACTTGCGGAGAAAGAATTTCTAAAAGCCATCCTGTTATAAACATAGATAACTGAATAAGAGATCCGTAAATGGAATAATGAAATGAAAAAACTTTACCAATCATGTTTTCTTCTGTATACATTTGTAGCAATGTCGTATCAAGTGGAACGATGATTCCTCCTGCTATACGCATACAGAGTAATGTAATGATACCGATAATAAGTTGATCGGATAGAATGAATCCGAGAAAGAAAATTCCTTGTAGTAAATAGGCCCAACCAAATGCTCTTTTCATTTTGTCTTCATTTTTAGATATATACAGGTTAACGAGAAGGCTACCAATCATAAGGCCAGCCCCTTGAACCGTATATAAAATTCCAATGTTAGAGTGGAAAATTCTTTCGGCATAGATTGTTAAGAGTAGTTGATAAGCACCTCCAATAGTTCCCCATGAAATTCCGACGAGAATTAATGATAAAATAATTTTTCTTTGTAATATGTATGTATAACCATCTTTTATATCAGTAAAAAATGCTTTTTTCGTGCTAAAAGCGCCACGAGAAGGGAACTTTATTTTATAAATAATATAGGCTGAAATAAAGTATGATAGGCTATTAATAAAAAAGGCAATCTCGATACTTAAAGATTGTGCAATGAGCCCACCTAAAGAGGCTCCCATAATAGACATAAAACTATTGATTGTACTAGAAAGAGAGTTAGCGGTTACTAAATGCTTTTGATGTACGATATTTTTTAGGGTTGATTGCTTAGCAGGCTCGAATAAGCAAGAGAGTACCGCTAAACATATATTAGAAACGAAAATAATTTCAATCTTGTAGAATGCTAATAAATAAGTGAGGACGATAATTCCTCGTAAAATATCGGTAAAAATCATAATTTTCTTTTTTGAAAAACGGTCTACAATTCCGCCTATGAATGGGCTCAGAAGAAGTTGAGGTAACCCTTTGCTCATAAAGGTGAGTGCTAACATAAATGAAGATTCTGTTATGCTATAGACGAGTGTTAATAAAGCGACAGTATGAAACCAATCCCCAAGTACACTTAATGTTTGACCATAAAATAGTCTTTTGAAGTTTGTATTTGTTTTAAGAAGCCTGTAATAAGAAATTGACATGAAAAATTAAACCTTATCTATAAGTGATGCCTGTACTTGTTTTTTCCATTCACTTAAATACATTTTCTCTGCTTTAGGTAGTCCAACAGGTAATTGTGCAATGAATTCTAAACTATTTCCATCAGGATCATTAAAATATATAGAGGCGTGTGCTAGCTCGGGAAAAACGATTGGCTCAATTGGCTCCATTCCAAAGTCTTTTCGCACTGGAATTCCTTTCTGTTTGAGCCAGTGTATCGCGTTTTCTAAATCGTGTAAGCTTACTTGGAAAGCGATATGTCGTAAGGATGGATGATAATTAACTTTGTATTCTTTTCCTTCCCAAAGACCAATCCAACTTTCATTTTCTACAATCCAAAAGAATGCGATATCTTTGTCTCTTTTATATAATTTTAGCCCTAGTGATTTATAAAAAGGTATCGAAAATTCTAAATTACAGACAGGTAAATGTGCTTCATAAAGACCTTTAATCATTATAATCCTCCTTAGTAAAAATGTTTCTTATTCAATAGTAAACGATGTTTTGTTTATTGAAATCGCAAATAAGAGGGATATAAATTCATACGAAAGTATGAAAAAACAGCTCAAATATGAGCTGTTTTCATATAGTTTTTAGTTAACATATTTCATTCATTTAGGGTCTAGCGAAAAGGATACGTATTATATTTAAAACCCTCCGCCGCCACCCCAACAGCTACATCCGATAATAATTAGAAGGATGAATAGCACGATGAGTAAAGCAAATCCACCACCGAAACCAGCGCAACTACCACCAAAGCTCATGTTTTTTCCTCCTTTTTTATTAAATTAATCTATATAACCAATGGATTACTTTATAGGATATGTTTTTATTTGGAAAAGGAGCAAGTCTTACTTTTAATTAGACAAGAGCCTGGGAGCTAATTTAGATATGATACTTACTTTGTTTTATAGTGCTTTTTTGAAAAGGGTGTATTACTGATTACAAATGTGGGGAATATGGTAAAACAATATGGAAGTGTATACTAGGTGAATGTATTGTAAATGAAAGGGGTATGTAACTTACAATTACATTAAAATTTCTTTTCATAAATATAAAATTTGTAAAAAAAACCATTTTTTTATTTTTTTACGAGTAAAAATGTACTATAATTTTACAAGTAATATTATGGGAAAAGGGAGTTTTAGTATAGAGATGGAGATGGGACAATTACACAATAAAATAGAACACAAAAAGAAAGAGTTAATGCAACTTGTTGCTAGGCATGGATTAGGTCATAATAAAGTTTTGTTATTTAGTCGAGATTTAGATATACTAATTAATAAGTTTATGAATATAAAAGACAAAGTATATAAGTGATTAATCTTTATTTTTTCATATTAAGATTATTTATTTGTAAAGGGGAAAACAGTTATGGAACACTTACAAGAAGAGTTGTATAAACAAATAAAAGAAGAAAAAGGTGCAGTTACTATATTTTTAAAGAGCGGAGTAAGAATAGTAGGGGAAGTAGTTGGAGTAGATAGATTTACAGTATTAATATTAGTAGATGGAAAACAACAACTTATTTATAAGCAGGCAATATCAACAATTATGAAATAAGACACTCAAGATGAGTGTCTTATTTCATAATTAAATGGTTACTTTTTGCATGCTTCAACATCAATGCCGGCAGCGATCAATTTTTTTTCTCCGTCTTGTTCAATGATTTTTTGTAATTTAGACAAGAAAGAGTCAAAATCTGTATGTTTACCAACTTGGAAAGTCATTTTATGCTCAATTGGTAACCAAGTATCAATATCAGCTTCGTTATGCTGAATTTTCACTTCAAGTTTATCAAGTGCGTTAGCAACTTTTGCTTCATACGTTTCTTTCGCTTCGAACTCCATCCATAAATCGTATAATTCCACGCCGAGAGAACCTTCTAGTGTATGTTTAATATTTAAAATAGCCTTTTGCTCATTTTTTTGTTTTTGTAATTGTAATTCACGGCTATTCATCGTATCAAAGGCAGGAATATCACCAGCTTCTGCTTCGACAAGGTCATGAATAATAACCATTTTAAGTAATTTTTCTATATTTACTTTTTGATCTAAATAAGGCTCAACTAAGATAGCCATTAGGGACATACGCCACGTATGTTCAGCAACACTTTCTTGACGTCCGTTAGAAAGCCAACTATGTCGCATTTCATATTTTAGTTTTTCTGCTAATGCAATGACTTGTAAAATGTTATGTTCCATCGTGATCCTCCTCATATTTCCATACTATAATTCTAATATAGAAATGAAATGTGTCAATTTAATGAGTATATTGCGATAAATAGATGATACGCGTATAATGATTGTTATATGTGAAAACGCATTATTAAAATAAAAAAATGTTTTACGAAAACGAAAAAGGAAGGGCAGGAATATGGGAGACGAAAATCAAGGATTAGCTAGACCGCAAAGGAAAAAAAGGAAGTTTGATATTTCTAGCCCCTTTGGCATTGTAGTAGGTTTCGTTATTTTAATTGCAGCGATCATGCTTGGCGGTGGTGGAATAAAAGCTTTTAAAAATTTCTTAGATGTTTCATCTATTTTGATCGTTATAGGGGGAACAACAGCGACAATTGTTGTGGCATATAGATTTGGAGAAATAAAAAAATATACGAAAAGTATTTTTGCTGTTTTACATAGAAGAGAAGAAGATTTAGAACAGTTAACGGATTTGTTCGTTGATTTTTCGAAAAAGTCTAAAAAACACGGCTTACTTTCTTTAGAAGTTGATGGAGAGCAGGTAGACAATCCTTTTATTCAAAAGGGAATTCGTTTAATGTTAAGCGGTTATGATGAAGCGGAATTAAAAGAAGTATTAATGAGAGATGTTGAAACAGAAGTGTATGAGTTAAGAAAAGGAGCGACATTATTAGATAAGATTGGTGATTTTGCTCCAGCATGGGGTATGATAGGAACGTTAATCGGTCTTATTATTATGTTGCAAAACTTACAAGATACTGCACAAATTGGTACAGGGATGGCCGTTGCAATGTTGACGACTTTATATGGATCTATTATTGCAAATATGATTGCAATACCGCTATCTGAAAAAGTGTATCGTGGCATTGAAGATTTGTATACAGAGAAGAAGTTTGTAATAGAAGCAATTTCAGAGCTGTACCGAGGACAAATTCCTTCTAAATTAAAGTTAAAACTTGATACATATGTATATGAAACGAAGATAAAAAAAGAAAAACGAGCAGCCTAATATTTCAAGGAGTGGTATGGTGATGATAAAACGACCGCAAAAAGGATCGCCTCGTTGGATGACGACTTTTACTGATTTAACGATGTTGTTATTGACTTTTTTTGTACTATTAGTTGCTACATCAAAACAAGATACAGTAAAATTATCGAAGATGCTTGAAAAGTTTAGTGATGCAGAACAAGTGGATGCGAAAGTAATGGAAGGTACAATACCAGATATTTCACATGAAAAAAATGATGAAAAAGCAGTTTCAAAAAAACGAATGGATGAATTGTATAAAAAGTTAAAAGCATATGTAGATAATAATGGTGTTAGTCAAGTGAATGTATATCGAGAAGATACAGGTGTTAGCATCGTTATAGTAGATAACTTAATATTCGATACAGGTGATGCGAATGTAAAGCCGGAAGCAAAAGAAGTAATTAGTCAATTAGTAGGGTTCTTTCAATCGGTACCAAACCCAATTGTTGTAGAAGGACATACAGATAGTAGACCGATTCATAATGAAAAATTTCCTTCCAACTGGGAATTATCTTCAGCACGAGCAGCTAATATGATTCACCACTTAATTGAAGTGTATAATGTAGATGATAAACGATTAGCAGCGGTAGGATATGCGGACACAAAACCAGTAGCATCAAATGATTCACCGCAAAATTGGGAGAAAAACCGGCGCGTTGTAATATATATTAAAGAATAATATATTACTATTTTATTAATAAAATAATAAAAATACAGAAATTCTTTTAAAAAAATATTAAATTTTCTCGTTTTATTTTGTATAATGAGTGAGAATGATAAGGTGAAATATTAAGATATATTTATACATAAAAGGAGAGAACCGAAAAGAATGGCACATAAAATTTTAGTTGTAGACGATGCGATGTTTATGCGAACAATGATTAAGAACTTATTAAAAAGTAATTCTGAATTTGAAGTTATCGGTGAAGCAGAGAATGGGGTAGAAGCGATTCAAAAGTATAAAGAACTTCAACCTGATATTGTAACACTAGATATTACTATGCCAGAAATGGACGGACTTGAAGCATTAAAAGAAATTATGAAAATTGATTCGAGTGCAAAGGTTGTTATTTGTTCTGCAATGGGACAACAAGGTATGGTATTAGATGCAATTAAAGGCGGGGCAAAAGACTTTATTGTAAAGCCATTCCAAGCCGATCGTGTTATTGAAGCTTTAACAAAAGTAGCAAATAGCTAATATAGAAGGGATGCCACAAAGAATCAAATCAATGATAGCGGATAGACGTGTGGCCCCCTTTTTTCTCGTTATAAAACACTAAATTGTTATACATAAATGAAATGTTTGTTAGACAGGTAGGGGATTAAAATGCAAACAGATCTATTAAATATATTTTTTGAAGAAGCAGAAGAACATTTACAGTCGCTAAATGAAAATGTGCTAAATTTAGAACAGAATCCTGCCGATATGGGTGTTGTAGGAGAAATATTCCGCTCAGCTCATACATTTAAAGGTATGTCTGCGAGTATGGAATTTACAGAAATGGCAGATTTAACCCATAAGATGGAAAATGTTTTAGACGAAATCCGTCATGGAAATATGATGGTGAATGCTAATATTATTGATGTTATTTTTGAGTGCATTGATAATTTAGAAAAGATGGTTGCAGATGTGCAGCAGGGCGGAATGGGTAATATTGATGTTGTATCTACAAAGCATAAATTAGAAGCGTTATTAAATGGGAATGTAGAAGCTTCTATGGAACAAGTAGAGCAAAGTAGTATAAACAATGATGATACAGTTTCACATGAAGTATATATAACCGTCGAACAACAAGCCATTTTAAAAGCAGTACGTGCCATTATGTGTATTGAAGCATTACAAAATGTAGGGGATATACAAAAAACGGTTCCAAGCATTGAAGAAATCGAAGCGGATGCTTTTGGATTTGAGTTTACAGTATATATGGATACTGATCGTAGTGTTGAAGAATTGAAACAGGTAGTGCTTCACGTTTCTGAAATTGAGAAAGTAGAAGTGAAGCAAGGAAATATAGCTGAAGAAGGAATCGTACAATCTATTGCAGCAACGCAGCTGGATCCATCTCTAGAGGCACGAACTACAACAGCTAGTACTACACCGGCTAAAAGTACTACAAAAACGAAAAATGCTAAAGTAGAGAATCGTTCTATTCGTGTTCAGTTAGAAAAAATCGAAAGATTAATGAATATGTTTGAAGAAAGTGTAATTGAGCGTGGACGGATTGATGAATTAGCAGAAACGATTCAAAATAAAGAGTTAATCGAGCATTTAAATCGATTAGGGGATATTTCAAAAGATATCCAAAATGTATTGTTAAATATGCGTATGGTACCGATTGAAACGGTCTTCAATCGTTTCCCGCGTATGGTACGTATGTTAGCGAAAGATTTAGGTAAAAAAATCGATTTACAAATTAAAGGTGAAGATACTGAAGTTGATAAAATTGTTATTGACGAAATTGGTGATCCACTCGTTCATTTAATTCGTAATGCAATTGATCATGGTATTGAAACTGTCGAAAACCGACGTGATGCCGGGAAGAATGAGACAGGTACTATTAAATTAGAGGCGTTTCATAGTGGAAATCATGTCGTAATTCAAATTACTGATGATGGAAATGGTATTCATAAAGGAAAAGTATTAGAAAAAGCGATAAAAAATGGTGTTGTAACGGAATCAGAGGCAAATAAATTAACGGATCGTGAAGTGTTTGATCTTATTTTTCAACCGGGATTTAGTACAGCGGAAGTTGTATCTGACCTTTCTGGACGTGGAGTTGGATTAGATGTTGTTAAACATACGATTCATAGTTTAGGTGGGCATTTAATTATTGATTCTGAAGAAGGAAAAGGAAGTACATTCAGAATTGAACTTCCTTTAACATTGTCTATTATTCAATCAATGCTTGTTCAAACAAGTGATAAGCGTTATGCGTTGCCTCTTGGCAATATTGTTGAAGCCATTCGAATTAAGAAAGAAGACATACAATCGTTACAAGGAAAAGACGTTTTAAACTACCGCAATCAAATTATTGAAGTGAAACATTTAAGTACTGTATTTGGTGAAAAAACAGTAGATGAGGCGTTCGCATCATATGATAGTCAAATGGTTCCTGTGTTAATTGTTCGTAATACACATCGTAGCTATGGACTTATCGTAAACACAATTATCGGTCAAAGAGAAATAGTCTTAAAGTCATTAGGTGATTTCTTTGCAGAGAGCTCTAACTATTTCTCTGGTGCGACAATTCTCGGTGATGGACGAGTGGTCCTCATTTTAAACCCAGAAGGTTTATAATAGGAATGAAGGAAGCTCCCCACTTGTATACAATTGGGGAGCTTTTTGGATAGAACTAATAATATAAGTATATGAAAACCGTCGTTTACACATATTGTGGAAATAAATACATGTTCACAATTCGGATGATAAGTTTGGTAAAATATAACGAGTGTAATAGAGAGTTTAAATCATTTGATAGAAAAACAAAAATGAGGAGGCAGGAAAAATGCCTGAGCAACACACAAAAGGGGATACTGGCACAATTGTGCTAGAAAAAGAAAATGAACATTTAACGCCTCAAGAATGCGATATTCTTGGTGAGATTGCTAATATATCATTTGGTTCAGCTTCGACTGTATTATCAACAATTTTAAATAGGCAAGTAAGTATTACTGCTCCTCAAGTAGAATTGGTAGATTTATATGATACAAGTGATGTTGAAATTCCACATGTTGTATTAAATATCCATTTCACAAAAGGATTAGATATGGAAAATCTTCTTGTTTTAAAGCAAGATGTTGCTTTATCTATTGCTGATTTAATGATGATGGGAACAGGTGAAGTTGAAGAGGGAAAAGAGCTTGGTGAATTAGAGCTAAGTGCAGTACAAGAAGCTATGAATCAAATGATGGGATTCGCAGCAACATCTATGTCAGAATTCTTCCAAGATACGGTAGACATGTCTCCGCCAACAATTAAAGTTGTGCAACTTACAGAAGAGATGGAGAAGATTTCTGGTATTAATGGGAATAATATGGTTGTTAAAGTATCGTTTGAATTAAAAATAGATAATCTTGTGAATTCTCAGCTTGTACAGGTTGTTTCAGTTGAACATGCGAAGCGAATGATAAATAAATTGTTACAATTATCTGGTGGTGTGGAAGAAGGAATAGATGAGCAGGCGGAAGTGCAGGAAACTGAGATTGTAGAAGAGCATGTGGAAAAAGAACAGTTAACACAAGAAGAGAAAGATGTACTTGGTGAAATTGCGAATATTTCAATTGGTTCGGCTTCAACAGTACTATCGACGCTTTTAAATCAGCCTGTCACTATTAGTACACCAAATGTAGAGGCGATTAATGTTCGTCATTATGAAGGAGTACCGGTTCCGTTTGTTATTTTAAATGTCGATTTTGTTGAAGGACTAAAGAATGAGAACGTATTCGTATTTACGAAAGATGTTGCTTTAACAATGGTAGATTTAATGATGATGGGAACGGGTGAAATTGATCCGGAGAAAGAGCTAAGTGAATTAGAGTTAAGTGGCATTAAAGAAATTATGAACCAAATGATGGGGCATGCTGCAACAGCAATGTCAGAAATGTTTAAAGAAAAAATGGATATGACACCACCAGACGTTAAATTTGTTTCTTTAAAAGAAGAAATGGAATATTTGGGAGAGTCGATGGCAGTTGACGAACTCGTTCAAATTACTTTTAATCTTGAAATTGGTGATCTCCTTCAATCAAAGATGTATCAAATACTACCAATATCAGAAGCGAAAGAGATGGTTAGACGACTTCTATATCCGATGGTGGAAGAGCAAGAAGAAATAGTTGAGGAAGTTGTTGAAGAGGAAGAAATTCCTGCACCAGTCGTACAGCCAATTGAATATAAAGAAGTCAAGCAAGTTGAGCCAGTATATATGGATGCATCTATTCTACAAAATGTAGAAATGAATGTTAAATTTGTATTTGGAAGTACAGTGAGAACAATTCAAGATATTTTAAGTCTACAAGAAAATGAAGCGGTCGTACTTGATGAAGATATTGATGAACCGATTCAAATTTATGTGAACGATGTATTAGTGGCGTATGGAGAACTTGTAAATGTAGATGGATTTTTCGGAGTAAAAGTGACGAAATCGCTATAAGGCGTCAAAATAGGAGTTTGAACAAATAGATGAAAAACGTAAAGTTTTTTCTAATTAGTTGGCTATTCTTACATATATGTATATTTTTCCCATTACAAGGGCGGGCAGAAGAAAAAAGTGTGCAAAATCAAAATATAAGCGAAGTGAATGACCAAGAGGGAAAAAATAAAGAAGTTCAGGAAAAGCCGGAACAAGTGAAAATGCCCTCGGTTGAAGATGAAAAAAAAGCAGTAGAAAATGAGCAAGGGAAAGAACAAAAAGAAGAAAGAACGATAGAAACAGACCGAGGGGTTATTACAGTTAATAAGCAGGAGCTAAAGGTTGGCGAAGAAGTGTGGATTGCTGTAGAACCAAATGAAAAAAACATTCAAAGTGTAAAAGGTATATTACAATTACAAAAAAATGGTGAGCAGTACAGACAAGAGAGAATAATATCTTTTGAGTATGAAGAAGAAACGAAGCGATGGATCGCTAATTATAAGGCCGGAATATATGATTTACAAGGTGATTGGAACCTTAGGCTCGTTGAAAGCTATAAAGAAGATGAGAAGGAAGAAGTAATAGAGAACGAATTAAATGTCCCGCTCATTCGTATAAACAATGAAGCACCAACTATAGATAAAGAATTGCCAAAGTTAGAGAAAGTTAGTATT
This sequence comes from Bacillus sp. NPDC060175, assembly GCF_042728695.1. NCBI lineage: Bacteria > Bacillati > Bacillota > Bacilli > Caryophanales > Bacillaceae > Bacillus > Bacillus sp. NPDC060175. The sequence continues at coordinate 1,595 of NZ_JBHWYR010000092.1, read as the reverse complement.
GATGAGGCAAAAGGGAACTTAATTGAACGGAAAAAGGGAGAATCCGTTCATATACGAGTACAAACGGTAGATATAGAATCGGTTGTTAAAGAAGTGCGCGTTATATTAAAAGGAAAAGAAGACGGTAACGATATTACTTTTTTATTAGACTATAATAAACACGACATGGATTGGCAGAAAATATTTGAAATAACAGAAGCTTTACCTGTTGGGCCGCATCAACTTATTGTGGAAGTAACAGATGGGGCAGGTAACAAACTTGTGACAGAGAGTGAATATATCGTTTCTATTATCGAACAAAAAGTGAAAGATGATGAAAAGATAGAAGAACATGAGAATGAAAATGAAGTAGAAGATAAGAAAGAAATTGAGAAGCAGGAAGATCCGAAAATAGAGATGCCGCTTCCAGAAGAAAAACTTCCAGTTGTTCAAATTCCAAAGCAAGAGGAGAAAGTGAACTCTTATATAAAAGAGCCGTTGAAAGAAAAAGAGGAAATCAACTACGTTATAAAAGAGTCGTTAACAGACAATAAGGAAGTAAATAATGTGAAGGTTCATAAAGAGAAAAAAGGCGAAAATGACAATCAAGTCGTTTCTAAAAAGAAAGAGAAAATAGAAGAACAACAAGAAAAGAAAGAGGAAAAAAGTGAGCAGGGAGTACAGGCTTCTAATGTGTTTGCTGTTATGTCAGGATTATTTGTACTGTTTTTAGTTTTAAAGAGTAATAAAGAATGGGGCTAATAATTTGATAGTAGTGGAGGCGCTTAAATGGAAATTAAACGTACGACAATTGAAAATAAGACGCTACAACCATTAAAACAGCCTGCAGCTATTTCAGAACATGAAATTCAGAAAGAACGAAAGCATAGTAATTTAGTGTTTAGTGGGCAGTCTAAAATTATTTCGAAAAATAATGAAATAGGCATTTTACTTGCAAGTTTAGGCGATGGAAAGATTATGAAGGAAATACTTTCTAAAGAGATGGATACAGTGTTACAACTCTTTAAAAAGTTACATACGTTATCTGGAGAAGGTAAGCAAACAGAAAAAATATTTGAACAAGTAATTAGAAGCTTACAAGGACTTGTTAAGCAGGCACATATAAAAGATCTTCCTTTATTAGATGGAACGTATGATTTCGCTGAAGTACAACTATCATTTGGTAGAAAGGTACATATTCCGTTACTAGATGTAAGTGCACTTATCTCTAGAGTGGAGAGTGATTCTTCAGAAGGAAATATAAATTTAATGGTAACGGTTATTACTGCTTATATAACGAAATTGTCTAACGAAACCATGTTAATTAGCGTTACAGACCGCACGGCAAAAGATCGGGATGTCAGTGTATGGAGAGCGCTCGCAGAAATGAATATGACACAATTGTCCCAGACGTTGAAACGTACAATGCAAGAACATAAATGGTCTATGACGTTTCTTTTTCTCTTTATATGGATTGTTGGTATCATTTTAATTCGAGTTATATAAAAGGTCGTCACTTCATGAAGTGCACCCCAATTGTTAGACATGGTCTAACAATTGGAGGTGCATTTTTTATGGCTAAATTTTCTTCAAAAGAAAAAATCCAAGCGGTGAAA
>NZ_JBHWYR010000091.1:0-15287 GCF_042728695.1 Bacillus sp. NPDC060175 | reverse complement strand
GTGTTTTACCTTACATTTGAAAAAATCATATATAAAATATCTATAGTTACTAATCTTATCATACTAATCTATAACAATTCTGTCTTCTTCCCTTACCTGTATCTTTCAGTACATAAGACTTTAAAACGAGTGCTGTTAGTGAATCCGTTAATGTTTTATATGATAAATTTGAAAGAGCTAATAGATCATTCGTGTATAACATTCTATGCTTCTCTAATAATAATAGTACTAATCGTTCTGACGGTTTTAATGTTTCGTCGCTTTCTAGTATAAAATCTATATTTTTCATGTTCCCTAATTATTACTCCTTATATAAAAAAATGATTTTAGCAATTATTTAATATAAAAATACTACATAACAAAATTAAAGATATATCGATATAGAATACCTTTTAAACACTATTACTATAGCATATAAAAGACATTTCCCCAAATTGGAAATGCCTTTTATATGTATCTCTCTTATTTATATAATTGATATGATTGTTCTAGCCCTTTATTATATTTCGTATTATTATCCGTCCATTCTCCCCCTAAGTTTCCTGGCCATCCTGATGTATTGGCAACGTATTTAAGTAAATCCCAATCAACCAATCCTTTTCTCACACCGCGTTCATACGATTTAACCATATTAGAAATCGCTATTGTTGCATTTATTTGTGATTCCATTAAGCTCTCTTCCGATAATTGCGCTGGTGCTAAACCACCACGATGTAATTGAAATAGACCGAAAGATGTTCCTTTATCACCTATCGCTTTTCGATTAAACTTCGTTTCATGATCAGCAATAGATAATGGTATCCAATCTGGAATACCATACCTCTTTGCAACTTCACTAATTACTTGTTTATTATTTTTAATTTCTTTCTGCTTTTCATAGTTGGTATAAATTACATAACTTAAAGTAACTAACGTAAGTAATATGAATATATATTGTAGCGCTTTTTTCATCATTCCATCTCCTGATTTGTGTATGTTTCACTTTCTACATACACTATAAAACTTTTATGTGACATTCATTTGACGAAATGATATTAATTATACATAAGTGGTTACATTTTTAACTATCCATCTGAAAACTGCAATTCTTCTAAAAAGACTCCTTCAATACATAAAAATGGTCAGCCTTTCATGTATAGTACATGAAAGGCTGACTGTTTTTCACTACACTTTTTTATGTATACAGTATATCCCCACTATTATAAAACAAATTGAAATTATCGATAAAGTTGTGCCATGAATTTCATAAAATGCAGTAAAGAATTTTCCGCTTGCTCTATCCCAAATTTCTAATGAACCCGCGTAAATTGCGGAAGTTATATATGTAAGGCCGAATAGGAGAACTCCTGAAAGAACATAGGTTACTCCAATATTTTTCATTATTAGCTCACCTCCATTAATTTTATTTGTGAATAAAACAAAAAAGACCTTTATACGTTAAAGATCTTTTTCATCTTATTTTTGTTACAAAAACGCCAGAATCTAAAACAAAAACTTACTTTAGGATATTCATTTCCATATATAAATTAAAAGTTATAAGGCTACCAGCATCTTCTCGATTAACATTTATTACATTAAATATTTCTTGCAATATGTGGTTTGCTGTAATGACTCGTTCCACCGCCACCTACTACTACTTTACCACCTTTTTCGAAGATCAATAATTTACTTGAACCATCTGAAAGTAGCACTATTACTTCAGCATGGTCACTTGTCGCTACATAGATTACATAACCACTTTTGGAAATACAAGTTTCCCAATGCTTATCAAATTCTGATCTTACAACCCGATTAGAATACACTTGATTTTCAATTCTTCCTTGTTCTTCGTTTTCCAAATTTACTCTCCCTACTTTCTAAAGTATCATTTATATTAAAAAAACAGTCCTCTTTATAATAGTGACTGGCTTTAATATAAATAGTATATGTGATTATTAGGAGAGTGCTTGGACAATGAAAGTGTAACAATATTTAAGTATTTTACGAAACTTCCCTTTAATCATTAAGGATACTTCTTTAGTACTCAAATTTTGTCTCTAAAAATAATGCAAAATAACTGAAACATTTATTTATGAAGTATCAGTAAACAGATCCACTAAATATAAAAGAGCTTACAGTAGTAAGCTCTTCAATCTCATTAATAAACCTTTACTTTACAATAGGCAATGTCACTTCACTCAATTTCACCGTAAGCTTTGTTCCTGCTTTCGGTCTAATTGTATAATCGTAGTCACTTGCAATTAAAACGACTCCTATTTGATGTCCTGCTTTAAATACGTAATCATCCGGCTGCATGTCCCATGTGAATGTGTAATCTTTACCAGGTTGAATCGCCGTTGAATCATTTATACTATTCAAGTTTTGTGGATCCATCCAACCTCTCGTTACAATTTCAGGCTTTGCTCCACCGTAATCAACGAGTAATGCTGTTAAATTTGATACAGACCGATCAATATTCCCTTTAAATGAAATCTTCGGCGTACCGCTTATTCGCATATCATTTTGCAGTACAGGCATTGTATATACTAATCGATTTGCTACTTCTAGCTCTGGGTTTTCTACTAATTGATTTGATTTTATTTTTGCATCATCTACAAATGAGAAAACATTGTTTACTGACCCCATACTTAATGGTAGATTGACTGCTTTATTACTTAAATACATACGAATTTTTGATGGTACAGCCGCTGGATCTGGCCAATTTTTTATTTTTTGCCACGTTTTATTTTCACGTTGCACATCAACCATCGGTTCATCCATAATTCCATTTTCAATTCCATATAACCAATAATCGAACCATTTATTTTGCGTTTGCTGCCAGTTATTACTTGATGTTCCTCCATGTCCCCCTTGGTGTAACCACATTTTACGAGGAACATTATTTTCACCAAGAGCTTCCCACCACTGTGCGAACTGCTTCGTTTTTACATTCCAATCATTTAGCCCGTGAACAACAAACACACTAGCCTTCACATTTTTAGCATCTTTTACATAGTTACGCTTATCCCAAAAGTCGTTATAATCGCCTGTTTTACGATCTTGTCCAGCAGTAAGTTCTTTAATGATCGGACCACAAACTTCAGGGTTCTTTCTTGTCAGTACTGCTTCAGCCATATTATCTGTATCTTCTCCTTGATAACCTCCTGGCGCAATAACTGCTCCATTTGCACGATAATAATCGTACCAACTACTAATTGCTGCAATTGGTATAATTGTTTTTAACCCTTCCACTCCAGTCGTTGCGACAGCATTTGGCAATGTCCCATTATAAGAAGCTCCTGTCATTCCTACATTTCCTGTAGACCAATTTGCATTTACTTCCTTGCCATCCCCTGTATATGCTTTTGCACGACCATTCACCCAATCAATAACAGACTTAGTCCCTAGTATTTCTTGTTCATCTCCGGTTGTCGGACATCCATCTGATTTTCCAGTTCCGATACTTTCACCTAAAATAACTGCATATCCTCTTGGAACATAATAATTGCCGTATGAACCAAGATTAACCGCTGCATACGGTTTTCCTTCATACGCATACAATTCTTCATCAACATTATAAACAGGAACGTCTTTTAATCCAGATCGATATGGACTCATTTCATATATAACAGGAACTTTTACATTTGATTCTGTCTTTGGACGCATAACTTTAATTGATACTCGATCTTTCTTACCATCTCTATCACTATCGACTTCTGTCTCTACAAATAAATTTTCAATAATTGCCTCATCAAGAGAATAGATTGGTTTCGTCATCCCATTTTCCAATTGAATTTTTGTGTTTGGAGTTAAAGCTTCTGAAACTTGACCATTTAACTTAACATCACTCCCTTTTACAGAGCTCCCTTCCTTATTTTTTGCATGTGCAGTCATACTAGAAACTCCTGAAGTAATTGTTAAAGATAATATAGCTGAAAGTGTTATTGCTAATTTCTTTTTCTTCATGCCCTTCCCTCCCATATATTCCTTCTCTTACTATACATCAAAAATACAGAAAATTCAGTTTATATTTTACAGAAAGTTGAGAAAATTGTAGAACATTAGAACCTTTCAAGATAATAGAACCTTTCAAGATAATAGAAAAGGAACTAATAACAATTAGTTCCTTTCTATATACATATAAAATTGTATTTCTCCATCTTCTACCAAAACTCCGTATTCAAAACCATGTCTTTCTAATATACTTTTTACAATCGCTAATCCTAATCCAGTACCTGATTTTTCTTTACTACGTGAAGACTCCAATACGTAAAAAGGCTCCCAAATTTTATCTATCTCTTTAATTCCCTCAGCAGCAATACCATTTTTAATTTGAAAATATAGAAGATCCTTTTTCTCTTCTAATACGATTTTTATATTTCGATTCGTTGTATATTTTATCGCATTAGAAATTAAATTTTGAAAGACCATTCTCATTTTATTTAAATCAGCATAAACAATCGCATCGCCAACACTATAATCTATCTGCAAATCGATTTCTTTCGATTCCAATTCGATTTTATGCTTATCTATAATACTTTGAACTAATGGTTCAATAGGGAATTCTTCTTTCTGTAAAATATCTCTTTCTAGTTTAGAAAATCGCAATAACTCTTCAATTAAATTTGAAATTTGATCTGTTTGTTTAATGATTGTATCCAAATATGTACCATCATCTAAACCATCTTTAATTCCCATAGAATATGCTTTTACTAATGCGATTGGTGTTTTTAATTCATGAGTTACATCACCCATAAATCGTTTTAAGTGGTCATTTCGATCTGTTAAATCTTGATGTGCTTCATGTAATTTATCACTCATAATGTTTATACTATTTGCTAAATCACCTATTTCATCATTCGTTTTAACTTTCGTCCGTTTAAATTTCAGACGTGAAATATCTTCTGCGACATCACTCAATTCTTTCAGTGGAGTAGTGATTGTTTTTGAAAGAATCCAAACAAGAACAATAATAAGAACTATTGAGATTCCTAAAATGTATAAGTAAAGTGTGTTAAGCGTTTTAATCACTTCATTAGAATGTGCGATAGAAACTCCTACTAAAATCAACATATCATCTTTCGCAATGTATTTCGCAAAAAAACTAGATTTTATCTTTTCTTGATCATATATTTTATTCGAATGTCCGAGGTTCTTCACTTTCGTAATTTCTTCTTTTGTAATCCAAAGTTTATTCAATGCAACTCTCTTTTTTGTAAGTTGCATGCGTAATTCTTCATTAATTGCATCTTCTGAACTATTTATTGATGTATAAGCAATCGTAACATTACCTTCATTTTCAATACGATTTATAGCATCATCCAGTTCTTTACGCGGTATTGACTGTATTTGCGCTGTAATGCCTTCTAAGCTTTCGCGTGTTTTGTGCACATTATATTTTGGTAAAAAATAGTTAATTAATAATAAAGAGACCGTATAAATAAGGATGACTGTTAAAGAGATGCTGAAAAATAACTTTTTACCGAGTTTATTCACACTCTTCCTCCAAACTGTATCCTAAACCGCGATGTGTCTTTATAATATTTTCTCCTATTTTTTTACGTAATCTTCTTACATGCGTATCAACCGTTCGCTCTTCCCCAAAATAATCAAATCCCCAGACGATATCTAACAACTTTTTCCTCGTTAAAATCGTACCTTTATGATTTAAAAAGCACTTTATTAATTGTAATTCTGTCTTTGTAATGTCTAATTCTTTTTCATTTTTATACACTTTATTTTTGGTGAAATCTATTTTTAAATCTTGAACTTGAATCACATCATCATGCTGTACAAGCTTTTTCGCTCGCGTAATTAGCACTCCTGGATGAAATGGTTTTTTCACATACTCATCTGCCCCGCTTTGAAGAGCTGCTAATTCATCTTCACTTTCACTTTTCGCAGTAAGCATTAATACTTTTACACTCGAATTCTTTTTTATTTCCTGACAGACAGTAATACCATTACTTTTCGGCATCATCCAGTCTAAAATAGCTAAGTCAATTTTCTCATCATAAAATATTTGAAGTGCTTCCTCTCCATCCTTTGCTAATAAAACTTCGAAGCCTTCTTTTTCAAAATAAGCTTTTAAAATTTTCAACATATCTTGTTCATCATCTGCGATTAATACTTTCATTACATTTCCTCCATTACCTATAAACAAATATCAATTTTATCATACAACTTCTTTGTTACATCAATGTGACATAAAAATATTTACAATGTTTGAGGGTATAGTAAGTGTGAGGTGTTGTTTCATGTTCAAAAAAATAGGAGTCATTACTCTTCTCTTCTTTTTATTATCAACAAATGCGTTCGCAAATACAAATAAACAAATTGAAGTATTTGATTGCAAAAAAGAAATGGTAGTCCAAAAGCAATCTTTAGATGCGGCTATTCAAAAAGAAGCAGTTCAATATGCAAAATCAATTACTGGTCCATTTAAAAACTTAAATGTCGTTCCGAGAGATGGTCATATGATAAAAATCCCGTTATCGAAACCCGTTCCTATTACAAATCAATGGTTACATACAACAATCGATGAAGTACTCATCCTTCTCCCACTTAATGAAAAACCTTACATTATGCTTTACGATGATGAGAATAATCCTCATTTTTATTATGTAAAAGGTGATCCGAAGGGACTATTGAAACAAATGAATGTTAAGATATAATTGCTTAAGAAAGGTTCCGTACATGAGTATGGGACCTTTCTACAATCTTATAAAGTGACTTGAACCTTTATAAGATTCTCCTTTTACAAATCCATTTGCGCAATAAAACTCATCACCTTGCTTCGTATCCGTATGTAGAACAACAACGTAAAAATACTTTTCCGCATGTCTTAATAGTTGCTTTAATAACAACTTCCCTAATCCGATGCGCCGATAATCCTTTGAAATATAAAACCTTCTTAATCGGCCAATCTTTAAACCTTTCGTATTTGGATCTTGATTTAATCCTCCAATACCAATTAACGTATCACCTCGAAAAACGCCATATAAACATTCGCCCGTATTACTAAATGTATTTCTTTTACTTTCATATTCATTTACTAATTTTATTAGGAAGTTAAAACCTTCTTCTTTACTTCCCATAACAAGATGATTAATCTCATATTTAAACAAATCTTCAATCTGCTTAATTTGTATATCTTCCAGCTTAATCCCCCACTTTCTCTATCCAAATGTATCTTTTTGAAAAATAAAAATGCCCAAGAATATATCATCCTGAGCATTCATTTGAATGTGAACTTATTCATTTTGTTATGTAAGTATTCTTCAATTCTGGTAATATGTCCTTCAGTTCCATTAAATCATCAATTACTAAATCAGCACGAGCAAGTTCATCTTCTTGTGCAAAATCAAAATTACATCCAATTGCAATTAGACCATTATCTTTTGCAGCGTTAATATCCGATAAACGATCCCCAACTACCACTGCCTCTTTGATATCGTATTTTATCAAAATACTTTTTACTAAGTCACCTTTATTTAGCGAGTGTATTTGTTCAATACTGAATGTTTCCGTAACCCATTGGTCTAAATCATAATAAGATACGATTGCTTGTAAATATTCCGTTAAGCCGTTACTAGCAATGTAAACAGAACAATTATTTTCTTTTATAAAACTAAAAACTTCCTTTACATTCGGATATAAAGCACCATTTCCGCTCTTTATATTTTCAATTAATCTTTCTAAGAAATATGCATCCGTTTGTTCTCTTACTTCATTAGAATGGTTCGGCAATAAAGCTTCCCAAACTTTAGGTAAAGGAACACCCATAATTTCACGGTATTTATCAATAGGTGTTTCCGCATCCCATAATTGTAGTGAGCGTAAATGATCAAATGTATCATCTAGTGATAATTCTAAGATTTTATCTGTTTGAAATAAAGTTCCATCCATATCGAAAATTAGTGCTTGCAACATTTTATACTCTCCCATTCTTTACGTATTAACTACAATACAGCTTTACTCGAAATATTTTTAAGCATCTCAACAATAATTTCTGAACAATAATTCGCTGCGGTTTTCGCGAAATCATCATATGAAACTTGCGCCTCATCATCTGCACTATCAGAAATGCATCTCAAAACTAGAAATGGTATGTCATTTATATAAGCAACATGTCCAATTGCCGCTCCTTCCATTTCTGTACAATGAGGTGCATATTCAGTGACTAATTGCTCCTTTAATTTTGAATCCTCGACGAAGCATTCTCCGCTGACGATTCTTCCTTCATGTACAGAAACATTTAAACTACTACTATTACAAGCTTCTCGCGCTAACTCTCTTAACTCTTTACTTGCAATAAAAGATTCTTGGAACGGAAATAAATTCTTCATTTGATTTTTACTAACATCATGATGAGTAACATTTGTAGAAATAACTAAATCGCCAACTTTCACATCAGGATGCAATCCACCCGCAACTCCTGTATTAATGATAGTGTCTACATCAAACTTATTAATTAATATTTGTGTACATACGGCAGCATTTACTTTTCCTACACCACATCGCGTAATAATAATTTCTGTATCCATGTAGTTTCCTTTATAAAAAGGCATTCCCGCAATTGTATGTTCCTCTTTTATATGTAGTTTTTCTAAAAGTAAGTCTATTTCAATTTGCATTGCTCCGATAATACCGATTCTGTTCATGTGTGTATTCCCCTTTATTAATTTGTGCTCCCCCTACATAATCTGCAAATATTCATCAATATCTTTTTCAATTTGTATAAAAGCTTTATTCCAAAATTCATAATTTGTTAAATCGATTTCAAAATGTATTTTCATAAGCTCTTCAACTGGAGCTTTTCCCGTTTCTCGCAAAAATTCTTTATACCTCAAATGAAATTCACTTTTATTTTCTTTCACTAATTCTAGTAAACTAAAACTTACTAAATAACCAAATGTGTATGGATAATTATAAAAAGGAACATCTGCTATATAAAACTGAACGTATTTCATCCAAACAAACGGCTGGTATTCTGTTAGTGCATTTCCGTATGCCTTTTCTTGCGCGGCTATAGATAATTTCTCAATTTCATCAGCACTTATAGGACCTTCTTTATTTTTTTCATAAAAACTCTTTTCGAACTGGAACGATGCACGAATTGCCATAACATAATTAAAGCTATTTCTAATTTTCCAGCTAAGCAATGCCTTTTTCATTTCTGTACATTCTGCTGTTTTTATTAAGTGATCTACAAGCACCATCTCAAAGAAAATAGACGCTGATTCTGCTGTACTCATTGGCAGATAATCATCTAAAAATGAAGTAGATCGATCAAAACTCATATTATAAAAATGCCAAGCATGTCCTAACTCATGAGCAAGTACTCTTACACTATCGATACTTCCGTCATAACGCATAGAGATTCGCGATTCTTTTTCACTGAAAAAAGGAGCGCAAAATCCACCTGGTGGTTTACTGTCTCTTGGTTCCGCATCTACCCATCCATTTGCTATTGCATTTCGTGCAAATTCTGCTAATTCTTCATCTATATTTTTTAGTGCATCATATATATTTTTTACTGCTACTGAAAAAGGAATAACGGTCTCATTACTTTCTTTTAATGTCATAAGTTCATGCCATGTAATCGAATTCTTTTCCTTTTTAAAAGCGTTTAAAGCACTTACTAGCTTATCAAGTTTAGATTCCGTTGCATCCCACATTTGTGATAATACAACTTCAGAAATGCCATTCATTTGAAGGGATTGAGTTAGAACTGCTCTCCTTTCTAATTCATTACTCTTTGTGTTACGTAATCTTCCTATTTGATTCAATACAGTAGCAAAGATTTCTTTTTCCTTATTCAAAGCATTTGTAAGAGAATCGAATACTTTTAACCTTTCATTATGATCATCACTATTCATCGCAACGTAATTTGCTTGTCCAAAAGATGAAGTCTCTTTATCATGAGTTATTTCTAATTTATTCCGTAATTGTATGTACATATCTTCCCAAGCTTTTAGTTCATTTTCTATTAGTTTAATACTTAAATTATTAGTATCTTGTTGCTTACTAGATTCTATTAATAGCTGAACTTCTTTCTTTAATTGATTTATTTTTACACTTAGTAAAGCATTTTCAGGTTGTACATCCTCTTCAGTGGAACGGCAATACAAATAACATTCCGCCTTTTCGATAGCTTGAATAAGTTGTGAAAGGATTACTGAGTCTTTCGTTGCTTTATATTCAATTTTTAATCTTTCTATCGTTTCTATAGAAAACGTGAAGTTTTGTTTTTGAGGATATAGCCTGTCCAAATCCCATCGAGATTGGGCTTGTATTATTTTATTCATTTTGCACCCTCCTTTTTTTACAAATAGTTACAAAATACCACTCTCTTCACTATTATATATGAACTATCTAAATTTTAATATCTTGAAATATTCAAACTTATATGAATGTAATTTGATATTTCATTTTCTATTTCTTCCTATTTATATGAGTTGTAAGTATTACTACTTCTTCTAGGGAATTTCTAGGTTCGTATAGACTACACTGTTTATTTACTCTTTCTATTGTTTGAAGTTTATAACTTTTACTCCACTTGGATTAATGTTATAAGTAATTGTTACAACATGATTTGGTGGGTTATGGGCGTTTGTATAAGTTCGATACTTTGCAACGACAATGAAGTTAAAAGTGTATTTTGGGGATCTGTCAATTTTTATAACCTTCGCATCAGTTAAACTATACTGATGCGAAGGTCCAAGTTTGCTTTGAATCGTTCGACTTGCATACGGAGCCAATAAAGTGTTATATGAATCATAAAAATCTTTATCAGATATGTTAGCTGCGTTTCCTTCTTTCGGAGATGCAAATATGACCATTATTAAAATTCCGTAAATTATTAGGGATAGTTTACTCTTTAGCATGAGGTTCACTCCAGGCTTATTAGATGATAAGCTTTAGAATGCTCTAAAAAATAATGACTATTCTTTTTATGTTATTCTTAGCTTACTAAGCATCAAATAAATCAGAGCTTTTACTTGCGAGTCAATCTTTTTAATAACATTTATGCTATCTCGAATGACTGGAACTGATTTTTAAATATATTTCAAACAGATCGAAAAAAAATACCAACCTAACAATCTAAAGATGCTGACTTTTACCGATATATATATGAATTTAAACATAGAAGAAAGTGAGAAAATAACTTATGACTACTCATATTGTACAATCGACAGACTATAGCCAAGTATCTGATGCATTACGACGCGAAATTGCTGTAATGCTACAGCGGGTTTGGCCAGATTCCGATCCCCTGCCTGAGGGGAAAATTCCTGAAACACATCTTAAAGAATTTAATGTACACTCATTTTATTCCTATATAGATGAAAAGCTAGTCAGCTATGCAGGTGTAGTGCGCAAAACTATCCATCATAAGGGACAACCATTTAATATAGCCGGACTGAGTTGTGTAGCGACTGATCCAGATTATCATGGTCAAGGTTTAGGTTTACATACAGTTACTGCCGCTACCGAATGGATTGAAAAACAAAGCGATATAGATTTCGGTATATTTACATGTAAACCGTCTTTAGCTCCCTTTTATAATCGTGCTGGCTCTTGGCCTGTTATACAAGATGTAGTACTTATTGGTAGAGAAGATGAAAATGCTTTATCTAGTGCATCCTTAGAAGTTGCTGTTTTAATGCGTTTGTTTTCAAAGAAAGCGAAATCTCATAAATCAATATTGCGCCATACCACTATTAATCTTGATTTTCCAGTTGGGCAGTTTCTATAATACAGATAAACAAAAGCCAATTCCCATATGATAAGGACATTGGCTTTTTCTTTTTTATTTTGCTTCACATACGGAATTCGTATTTTGTGATTCCTTCCCATACAGAACGGCTAATGTGGGATAAAAAAAGGGTCTCCCTAAGAGCGTTAAAACACGTAATCTTTAGGATAACCTCTAATAATTTATAAACTAAGAAAACATATTACTGAAACCCTGTTTTAATCCATTTTATTTTCAGCTGAAATTTTAAAGTACTTCGCAGATAATTTATAAGAGCGATTCTCATTATAAAAGTTACCTAATTCATAGGATAATTCAGCAACTAAGCGATGTTGCTTTTTTTCTACTCCCACTTCAATTACTTTTTGCATATTTTTCTCGTATTCATAATAATCTCCACGTATTTTGAATACTTTAGCTTTCAAACCATATAGTTGGACATGTGCAATTGGTACATCATAAATCGATAAAAAATGAAATGCTTCATCCATAACTTTATTAACATTTTTCCAATCTTTAAGTTCTATGTACACCTCTATCATGTTTCGTAATGCATATACCTTTTGATCTTTCTCCGATAAAAATCCACTTAACTCCAAAGTTTCTTCATAGTATTTAATGGCATTCGTATAGTCTTTCAAACCTTGATAAATTTTCCCGTAATCATAAGAAATGATAGGTAAATACTTTGAATCACCATTAGTAGCCAAACTATTTTCTACCTGCTGTAAAATTTCAAGTGCCTTTTCATATAACTCATCCATAATATACAATACGGCAAGCATTAAAAGTGCATTTATTACGTTTTTCTGCATACCGTTTTTTCTGTATATATTGAAAGCTTTTAAGGCATACAAACGACTAATACTTTTATCTTTATAAAGCTCCTTATATACATGACATAAATTATAGTATATATGAGCATGTTGTTCAGTTTCTTCTACTCCAAGTAAACTCTCAGCCTGTACATAAATATCATGCGCAGCAATGTAGTCTTGTTTATTATAAAAATAATAACCTCGAGATTTTAAATAATAAATATAATCTTCAGGATCTTGCATTTCGACCTGACTTGGTATCATTTGCGAAGCTTGATCTACAAACGACTTCACATATAACAAGTTTTTTTGGCGGGCATGATAGTATATAAGTACACCATATACCTTTAATAATAAAGGGATTGAATCCACTTCACGAACATATAATTCTAATGAGGATAATTCAGCTTCAGTTATACTTTTATCTTTTTTATATTTATTACATATTTCAAGAATAGTAAGCTTTATCTCCTCGTGATTACCTTCTATGAGATAATCGCCATCAACATCCAGTTTCTTAGAAACTTTCTTTAAAAAAGAAGATGATGGTTTTATTTTCCCACTCTCAATTCTACTTAAATAGGTTACTGAGCATATTTCTGATACGAGCTCCCCCTGTGTTAATCCTTTATGCATACGAACTTGCCGAATACGTTCCCCAATTTCCATCTCTCTACTCTCCCTATTTAACCATTTCATGCTTTTTACTAATTAAGTCATTATGTATTTCTTAATCTTTCATACTATATAAAATGGGCATTCTCACATATGTAAAAAAATGTATCGATTATTTAAATTGTACATTCATACTTTGATTATTTCTATACTTCTTGTTAAATTAAATGGTGAAAAATCGATTTTTCCGGCTATTTTTTTCATACAATTTTACTACTTGTTATTAACAAAGACAGCGCCATATACTTGAATTACGATAAACTTAATAAAAAGGATTCAATCAAATGTAAACTAGCAATCTTAGTTTAGATAGTATGGTTGGTTACACTTGCCTAGTACATAGAAGGCATCTATTGTAAATCAAAAATAAATTAAATGAGCTTAATAAACGAATTATAAATATCATATCCTATATAGTTTATCGAATAATTTATTAAACAAGAAAGGTTGATAAACATGATTGTAAGACTAAAAAACGAATCAGCACGAAAAATAGTAAGGTATGTTGGAGGAGCCGTTTTACTTTTAATGCTAGCATCTTTCCTTTATCAGTGGAAAAATGACTTAGTAATTGATCATACTGAAAGAGTCAGCTTCGCACTCGCCATCACTACTTTCCTATCTACCTTCATACCTTTTAAAGAGAAAGTTAATAAATAATTACATATTTTTCATTCGCATAAAACATTTATTTTAGAATTAAAAAAGGATTCAATCAAATGTTAACCATTATTCTTAATTTAAATAGTATGGTTAGTTAAACTTGCCGATTACATATAGGGCATCTATTGTAAACCGAAAATAAATTAAATAGGCTTAATAGATGAATTATAAATATCAATCCTATAAGTTAGTTTATCGAATTATTTATTAAATATGAAAGGGCGATAACTATGATTGTAAAACCTAAAAACGATTCAACACGAAAAATAGTAAGATATTCTGGAGGATCCGCAACTCTTTTAATACTAGCATCCTTCCTTTATCAGTGGAACAATGGTTTAGTAATTGATGATACTGAAACATTTGGTTTCATACTAGCCTTCACCGTTTTCCTATCTACCCTCTTACCTACTAAAAAGAAAGCTACTAACTAATAAAAAATTACATGTTTTTCATTCATAAAAAACAATTATATTAGAATTAAAAAAGGATTGATCAAAAGATCAATCCTTTACTCTACTTCATTTAAGAAAAATAATGTTATAACACCAGGTCCTGTATGTGCTCCGATTGCTGCTCCAATTGTATTTACGATAAATACTTCACAGCCAAATCTTTCAGTAATTAATGCTTTTAATGCTTCAGCTGTTTCTAAGTCGTCACCGTGAGTCATACCGATTGTTTGATCTTTAAGGTCTTTTCCGCGCTCTTCCATAATATCAACAATACGACTTAATACTTTCTTTTTCCCTCGCACCTTTTCAAGTGGTATAAGTTTTCCCTCTTCCACGTTTAAGATCGGCTTAATGTTTAATAAACCGCCGATAAAACCTGCTACTTTACTTAAACGTCCACCTCTAACAAGGTACTGTAAGTCAGCTACAGTGAAGATATGTTCCATATGCTCCATTAGAAAAGCGACACGGTTTAAGATGTCCTCTTTTGATGCACCCTCTTTTGCCATTTTTGCAGCTTCTAATACGACAATACCTTGACCGAGTGAGGCACATTTTGTATCAATAATTTCTAAATCTAAATCAGCATATGTTTCTTTCACTTCTTCTTTAATAACAACTGACGATTGATATGTACCAGACAATTCAGATGAAAAGGCTAAATATATACAAGGGTTACCTTCTTTTCCATAGGAAACAAATTTTTCTTGGAATGTTTCAAGTGAAGGCAATGACGTTTTATAAACTGCGCCTTCTCTCATTTTTTGCAGTAATGTAACTGATTTTAATGTAACCCCATCTAAATACTCTGTTTCTGCTTCATCATATACACGGAGTGGAATTAAATCAATATCATATGCTTGCAGCAATTCTACCGGTAAATCCGCCGCACTATCCGTAATGATTTTAACACCCATTTTTAAACCTCTATTCTGT
>NZ_JBHWYR010000090.1:0-15692 GCF_042728695.1 Bacillus sp. NPDC060175 | reverse complement strand
CCAGGATCAAACTCTCCAATAAAGTTAGTTTGTCTAGCATCTAAAAATAAAAATTGACGTTTACGTTGTTTGTTTCGTTCAGTTTTCAAAGAACTTGTTTGTCGCTCATTTGCGACTCCCTTATGTTAACATTTTCATATTTCAATGTCAACCAAGTTTTTTTATTTCTTTTGTCGCTTTCTGCGTTTTTGCTATCGGCGACTTGTTCTATATTACACCTCTAAACTCTAATCGTCAATATGTTTTTCTAAAAAAATATAAAAAGACTTATTCCTTTTAAAACAAGCCTTTTTATCCTATAAAATTCTATTCATTTATTATTTTTCTATAATTGGTAATGAAACAATGAACTGAACGATCCCGTCCTCATACTCAGCTCGAATACTACCACCTTGCAACTCAACAATACTTTTCGCAATAGCTAATCCGAGCCCCGAACCTTCTGTTACTCTACTTCTAGATTGATCTTTCTTATAAAACCGTTCAAACAAGTTCCCTAACTCTTCTCTCGTAAACTCTTCACTATGATTTGCAATAACAATTTGCATATCCCTGCGCTGCCTTTGCAGAGAAACTTTTATCTCTCCATCATCTTTACTATACTTAATCGCATTCATTAGCAAGTTGTCGAATACACGGACCATCTTTTCCGAGTCAATCATTGCATGCGCACGTTCTTCAGGAAATCTCTTAACAAACGCAAGTCCATGCTCTTCTGCCTGTGGTACTAACTCTTCTATTAATTGATCAAGCAACTCATTTACACATACTTCTTGTTTTTCTAATACAACTTGTTCATTCGTTAACTTCGTATACTCAAATAAGTCTTCTATTAAATTCTTTAACTGCTCCGACTTTGCAAAAGCAATTCTTGTATATTCATCATGTTGTTCTTTATTTTCATATTTAGAATCTCGAAGTAATCTCAAGTAACCCATAATAGAAGTAAGTGGTGTACGTAAATCATGAGATACATTCGTAATAAGCTCGTTTTTCTGCTTTTCTAATTTACGCTCTTTTTCTATATTATTCATAAGCTCTTCTGCCATATTGTTAATATTCTCAGTTAAAGCTGCAATCTCATCTTCACTCTTTTTCTCAATACGGTACGCTAAGTTTCCTTTTTCTATTTCCTTTACACCTTGTGCCATCGCTTCAATTTGCTTCATCTTTCTCTTTGTTATATAGAAGAAAGAGAAAATGAATACAAGGACACCAATTAAAAATGGGAATGGTCCTTCTTGCGTAGCATACATTACTTCACCTTCCGGAATCCCACTAACAAACATGTACAAATTCTTTCCTTCAATTGTAATAGGGGCAAAAGCTATAAATTCTTTTCTCGTACTTTCAAATTCATTTCTACCATTTACATAATTAATCGCAAACGATGCTGCATTACGAATCGTATTATGCAAATCTATTTGCTCTTCTTGCGCCTGCTTCGTTTTATATACAACCTTACCACTTTCATCAGTAACCAATATCTTTAAAGCTCTAGATCCTCGCTCTAAATTTTGGTTCTCCCTTTCGATCATATTTGATATCGCTTCTAATTTATTTTCATGAACCGAACTATTTGCGGCCCTTTGAGCTTGTTGGTTAATTTGTTCCATGCCAGCTCGATAATCGATAGTCGCTTTACGATTCGCATTTTCAAAAAATGGTGCAGCTGCTTTCGCCGACAAAACTCCTAATAACGCACAAGCGGCAAAAGTAGTAATAAGCTGAATTCGTATACTCCGCTGAACACTCTTTACTAATTTCTCAATTAGCCTTCTGGCTTTTCTAATATAAGTGAATGGATTAAATATCTTTTTCAATCTTATACCCCACTCCCCATACCGTTTTTATATATCTTGGCTTCCTCGGATTCTCCTCGATTTTTTCACGCACTTTCCGAATATGTACCATTACAGTATTATCAGACTGGAAAGATCTTTCGTTCCAAACCTTTTCATAAATTTGCTCCGCACTAAAGACCATACCCGGATTACGAGCTAGCAATTCTAAAATTGAAAATTCCCTTGGAGTTAGCTTCACTTCTTCTCCCTCTACAAGGACTTTATGAGTTGAGATGTTTATTGCCATATCTCCAATTTCTAACTCGTCCTCATTTTGAATAGCAAAACCATTCATTTTCATATAGCGACGTAGCTGCGATTTAATTCTTGCAATTAGCTCTAACGGATTAAATGGTTTCGTTACATAATCATCTGCACCTGTCGTTAACCCTAAAATTTTATCCATATCCTGCGTTTTTGCTGAAAGCATAATAATCGGCATTTCTTTCGCTTCTCTTACCTTCATACACATATGAATACCATCTACTTTCGGCATCATAATATCTAATACAACTAAATGCACTTCATTTTCTTCTATTATACGTAACCCTTCTTCTCCGTCCCCTGCTTGCAGTACTTTATATCCTTCGTTCTTTAAATATATTGTAATAAGGTGCCTAATTTCTTTTTCATCATCTACGACAAGTATTGTTTCCCCGGCCATAATATCTCCCCCATCATTTTTAATCCCTAACTTCTATTATAAGAAAATTTCTGAAGAAAAACGCTCGGAAATCCTTAAGATTTTCTGAAGACACAAAAAAAGGTCTAGACTCCCCTTAAGTCTAGACCTTTCAAAAAACCCCTTTTATTTACGAACGTAGATGAAATATAGTACAAATAAAACTCCCATAACATACATAATTGGATGAATCTCTTTACGACGGCCACTCACAACCATTGTAATTGGATAGAAGATAAATCCGATTGCAATTCCTGTTGCGATACTATACGTAAGTGGCATTGAAATGATAGTAAAGAATGCTGGTACTGCAATCTCGAATTTCTTCCAATCAATTTCTCCTAAAGATGAAACCATCAAGATTCCTACAATAATTAATGCTGGCGCTGTTACAGCTGGTGTCACAACACTTAATAGTGGCGAGAAGAATAGTGCCAGTAAGAAGAACCCTGCTGTTACAACTGCTGTAAATCCAGAACGTCCACCCGCTGCTACCCCTGCAGAAGATTCAATATAAGACGTTGTTGTTGATGTACCTAAGATCGCACCGATTACAGTTGCAATCGCATCTGCAAAGAGTGCTTTTCCTGCACGTGGTAATTTATTGTTCTTCATTAATCCCGCTTGATTCGCAACCGCCACAAGCGTACCTGCTGTATCAAAGAAATCGATAAAGAAGAACGTTATAATAACAATACCCATTTCAACAGTGAAAATGTCTCCAAAGTGAGTTAACGCTACCCCGAACGTTGGTTCTAGACTCGGTATTGCTCCCACTACAGCTTTCGGTGTATCAATTAATCCAGTCGCTACTCCTAAGATCGCCGTAAGAATCATGCCGTAGAAAACTGCACCATTTATTTTTTTAATCATGAAAATGATTGTAGTAACAACTCCGAAGATTGCTAGTAACGTTGTGCCCTTTGTTAAGTCCCCCAACCCAACAAGAACAGCATCATTCTTTACGATAATTCCAGCGTTTTGGAATCCAAGGAAGGCAATGAATAATCCAATACCCGCCGCTACTGCAAACTTTAACTCTACTGGAATTGCATTAATGATTTTTTCACGAATGCCTGAAGCAGTAAGAATAATAAAGATAATACCTGACATTAATGTTCCAGCAATCGCCGTTTGCCACGGAATTCCCATCGTTAACACCGCTGTATAAGCAAAGAACGCGTTTATTCCCATACCTGGCGCTAAAGCAATCGGATACTTCGCAAATATCCCCATAATTAACGAACCAATCGCCGCTGCTAATGCTGTAGCAACGAATACTGCACCTGGATCCATTCCTGTACCTGCTGGTAACCCTTTAACATTTCCAAGCGACAGCGTAGCAGGATTGACAAATAGTACGTAAGCCATAGATAGAAATGTCGTTAACCCTGCTATGAACTCAGTCTTATAATTCGTACCGAGCTCATCAAACTGAAAATAGCGTTTCATCCTATGTTTCCCCCGTTATATGATTACTCGCCGTATTTCACCCTAGCCCTCTTTTATCTATAAAAATAAAAAAGGCTCCCATTGCATATACATGGAAGCGTTCTATAAACAAAGACAAGTTTCCCCTCATCTTTATACAAACGCCTCGTAGTCAAGCCATTTACGGTAGCTAGGTAGAAACTTTCGGGCCATATCCCCGATATTATACGACGGCATAATATTCACTTTTCGTTTGAATTACATACTCATATTAACTCGATGAGGTAGTTTTGTCAATTTAAAAACGAACATTTTTATAAACTTTCGTAACTTCGTTCGTATTAACCCCAAAAAAAATAAAAAGATCCATCTATACATAAACGATAGATGGATCTTTTTTATTACAATACTATTCCCACTCAATAGTTGCTGGTGGCTTACTCGTTATATCATACACGATACGGTTAACGTGTTTTACTTCGTTTACGATACGTACAGAGATTTTCTCTAATACGTCCCAAGGGATACGTGCCCAGTCAGCTGTCATACCATCGATAGATGTTACTGCACGAATACCTACTGTGTAATCGTAAGTACGCTCGTCACCCATAACACCTACGCTACGCATACCAGGAAGCGCAGTGAAGTATTGCCAAACTTCACGGTCTAATCCTGCTTTTATAATTTCTTCACGTAAAATCGCATCAGATTCACGAACGATTTCTAATTTCTCTTCTGTGATTTCACCTAATACACGAATACCAAGTCCTGGACCTGGGAACGGTTGACGCCATACGATTTCATCAGGAATTCCTAATTCTGATCCTAATACACGTACTTCATCTTTAAATAAAGTGTTTAAAGGCTCAATTAATTTGAACTGCATGTCTTCAGGAAGTCCACCAACGTTATGGTGAGATTTAATTGTTTGTGCAGTTGCTGTACCACTTTCAACGATGTCCGTGTAAAGTGTACCCTGCGCTAGGAAGTCCATTCCTTGTAATTTAGAAGCTTCATCATCAAATACGTAAATGAATTCATTACCAATGATTTTACGTTTTTGTTCTGGATCTTCTACACCTTTTAACTTGTTCATGAAGCGCTCTTGTGCATCCACTTTAATAACGTTCATATGGAAGCCTTCGCTAAATGTTTTCATAACACCTTCTGCTTCATCTTTACGAAGTAAACCGTGGTCCACGAAAATACATGTTAATTGGTCACCAATCGCCTTATGAATTAATACTGCTACAACAGAAGAGTCTACACCGCCGCTAAGTGCGCATAGTACTTTTTTGTCTCCAACAGTTTCACGGATCTTCTCTAATTCTACTTCGATAAAGTTCTCCATGTTCCATCCTTCAGAACAACCACATACGCCGAATACGAAGTTTTTAATTAAATCGTTACCGTGCTCAGAGTGACGTACTTCTGGGTGGAATTGTACACCATATAAGTTTTCCTCTTCATTGCTCATACCAGCAATTGGACAAGACTCACTTGTTGCATCTACTACGAACCCTTCAGGTAAGCCAGTTACTAAGTCACCATGGCTCATCCATACAACTTGCTCTTCTGGAAGATTCGCATATAATTTTGATTCGTTCTCTACTTTAAGAATAGCTTTTCCGTACTCACGGTGGTTTGCACGTTCTACTTTACCACCGAAGTGTTGCGTCATAAGCTGCATACCGTAACAAATACCGAAAATCGGTAATCCTAGTTCAAAGATTTTTTCATCACAATGTAATGCACCTTCACCGTATACACTATTTGGTCCACCAGAGAAAATAATCCCTTTTGGATTCATTGCTTTAATTTCTTCTGCAGTAATTGTATGCGGATGAAGTTCACTGTATACACCGAACTCACGAATTCGACGTGCTATTAACTGATTGTACTGACTCCCAAAATCTAAAACGATAATTGTATCGTGTTGCTTTTTCAAAATAATCACCCCAACGTTAGTTCTCGTATATAAATATTTTCACCAATTTGGCGAAAAGCATTACCAATATAATAAAAAAAGCCAGTCCTCCGCCTCTAGTCTCATAACAAAGAAAAGGCAGGGGTCTGGCTTTATAAAGAAAGAAAGATAGTCTCCGCTCTTTATAAATATAAGACACACTGCCTTCATAGTCAGGTTGTTTACGGTAACCCGGTAGAGACTCTCAAACCATATCATTGAGGATATATGAAGGATCGTTTTATATTATCTTCCTAGATTCTAACAATGAAGTATCAGTATGGTCAAGAGAGAAAGCGACAAAATTCTACAGAAATTAATTTCCTGCACTCAAAAACACAAAAAAACATCCACTTCTATATAGAAGTGGATGTTTTTCGGGCAAACGAAATTACATCATTCCGCCCATACCGCCCATGCCCATGCCGCCCATGTCAGGCATTCCAGCAGCACCAGCTGGTTCTGGCTTGTCAGCAACTACAGCTTCAGTCGTTAAGAACATAGCTGCAACAGATGCTGCGTTTTGAAGTGCAGAACGAGTTACTTTAGCTGGATCTACGATACCAGACTCAAGCATGTTAACCCATTCGCCAGTAGCTGCGTTGAAACCAACGCCTACTTTTTCGCCTTTTAGACGCTCTACAACTACAGATCCTTCTAGACCAGCGTTGATTGCGATTTGACGAACTGGCTCTTCTAGTGCACGAAGTACGATGTTGATACCTGTTGCTTCGTCGCCTTCAGCTACGATAGAAGCTACTTTTGTGTATACGTTCATAAGTGAAGTACCACCACCTGCAACGATACCTTCTTCTACTGCTGCACGAGTTGAGTTAAGTGCATCTTCAATGCGAAGTTTGCGCTCTTTTAACTCAGTTTCAGTTGCTGCACCTACTTTAATTACTGCTACGCCGCCCGCAAGTTTAGCAAGACGCTCTTGTAATTTTTCACGATCGAATTCAGAAGTTGTTTCTTCTAATTGCGCACGGATTTGACCGATGCGAGCTTCGATTTGTTGTGTGTTTCCAATACCTTCAACTACAGTTGTGTTTTCTTTCGTTACAACGATTTTACCAGCGCGTCCTAAAGATTCAACTGTAGCAGATTTTAAGTCACGTCCTAATTCTTCAGTGATTACTTCGCCACCAGTTAAGATTGCGATATCTTCTAGCATTGCTTTACGACGGTCACCAAATCCAGGAGCTTTAACAGCTACTACATTGAATGTACCACGAAGTTTGTTCACTACTAATGTAGCTAAAGCTTCGCCTTCTACATCTTCAGCAATGATAAGAAGTGGTTTACCTTGTTGTACCACTTGCTCTAATACTGGTAAGATTTCTTGGATGTTAGAAATCTTTTTGTCAGTAATTAAAATGTATGGGTTATCAAGAACCGCTTCCATTTTGTCAGAATCAGTAATCAT
This sequence comes from Bacillus sp. NPDC060175, assembly GCF_042728695.1. Classification (NCBI taxonomy): domain Bacteria; kingdom Bacillati; phylum Bacillota; class Bacilli; order Caryophanales; family Bacillaceae; genus Bacillus; species Bacillus sp. NPDC060175. The sequence goes on along the minus strand of NZ_JBHWYR010000090.1, from coordinate 8,343 downwards.
GTAAGGGGATGCATATCCACGATCAAATTGCATACCTTCTACTACGTCTAATTCTGTTGTGAATCCTTTAGATTCTTCTAAAGTAATAACGCCGTCGTTACCAACGCGCTCCATTGCTTCAGCGATTAATTGACCTACTTCTTCGTCAGCCGAAGAAATAGCAGCTACTTGTGCGATAGAAGATTTACCTTCGATTGGTTTAGAAATCGCTTTTAATTCTTCAATTGCAGCAGTAACAGCTTTTTCGATACCTTTACGAAGACCCATTGGGTTTGCACCAGCTGTTACGTTTTTAAGACCTTCACGAATCATAGCTTGCGCTAATACAGTTGCAGTTGTCGTTCCGTCACCAGCTACATCGTTTGTTTTGCTAGCAACTTCTGCTACTAATTTCGCACCCATGTTTTCGAATGCATCTTCTAATTCGATTTCTTTTGCGATTGTTACACCGTCATTTGTAATAAGTGGTGAACCGAATTTTTTCTCAAGTACAACGTTACGACCTTTTGGCCCAAGCGTTACTTTTACTGCGTTTGCAAGAGTGTCGACACCGCGAAGCATCGAACGACGTGCTTCTTCACTAAATTTAATATCTTTTGCCATAATAATTGACCCCCTTGGATTTTTAAAATGTATATAATTAACCGATAATTGCTAAAATGTCACTTTCACGTAAAATCAAGTAGTCTGTACCTTCGTATTTCACTTCAGTACCTGAATATTTTGAGAAGATGATAAGATCACCTGCTGCTACCTCTAAAGCAACACGCTCACCATTTTCAAGCACTCGGCCTGTACCTACTGCAATAACTTTACCCTCTTGTGGTTTTTCTTTTGCAGTTTCTGGTAATACAATACCACTTGCTGTTTTTTCTTCTGCTTGAACAAGTTCAATTACAACGCGATCACCTAATGGCTTTAGCATGAACAATAACCTCCTCATTTTGTTATGTAAATTTTATTTATTAGCACTCAAGTCACACGAGTGCTAACACACTTCTAATAATAAATAATCTCAATTTCTTTTGCAAGTAAAAAAATCATAATTTTTTCGCAAATTACTTTATGCACTTTCCTATATAGCATTACTTCTTCTACTGCCTTTACTATATGAATCGTTGTTCCCACTTCTTGTATGTTACAATATGAAAGACACCCTAAGTTGTTTTCGCTAAACGTACAACTTTTTCCTGTCTCCTATTTTATTTTCAAATACTTATTTACAAAAAAAATATAATTCAAATGAAAGTTTATATCGTAGGTAGCATATTTACATGTTATCCTACCTTATCTCATACACTAGCGTTAGAAAGGATGGTTAAACCATTTGAAAAAACAATATTGGTGGATTATCGTTACATACATTTTAATGCAGTTATCAGGCATTGCCGGGTTACCGCTTCTCCTGAAAACTGGACTATACGATAATAGGGGATTTACTAGAGAGGAAAAACTTCAGCTCATAACTGGTCATTGGGCTATCATTAGCTTTTTCATTGCATTATGCGTTGTACTTTGGTTACTCAGAACAGATATTCGTGACAGACATTTAGATAAAATGCGCTCTACTGTTCCAGCTACAATTGGGTGGATTTTTATTGGTATTTTCTTAGCTTTCTTCTCCCAAATACTTGCAGGGATGATTGAAATGCAGCTACTAAAGATTAAACAAGGTTCAGAAAACACAATGAGACTCATGGAAATTGCACGAACTACACCTTGGTTCCTTATTGTCGTTTCAATTATAGGCCCTATTTTAGAAGAGATTGTATTTAGAAAAATTTTATTTGGTACACTTTACAAGAGATTTAACTTCTTTATTGCTGCTATCATTAGTTCACTCGTATTCGCAGCAATTCATTTTGATTTTACTCACCTATTGGTATACACTTCTATGGGGCTTGTATTCGCCTTCTTATATGTAAAAACGAAACGCATTATCGTTCCTATAGCAGCCCATGTGGCAATGAATACATTAGTTGCAATTGGACAGATTTTCATGAGCAATGAGCAAATTCAAGAAATGATTAAAGAAGCTGAGAAAATGCAAGGCTTTATCGGAGGATTTTTAATATGAGAAACTCACCATTGTTCATGGCTGCATTGTACTTTCTTCTTGGATGTATCTTTACACGCTTCGCCATTACGAACGTAACAGATACAATCTGGAATATGTGGACAATACTATTTGCAGTTATGGCAACAATTGATTTTAATTTGGCACTTCGCCTTATATTAGTTAAATTCACAAAGAAAAAACAATAATAAAACGCAGAGGTCATCTCCTCTGCGTTTTATTGTGGATAATTCTTCAAAAAGTAAACAAGCGTTTGTAACTCTACAGCTAAATCAATGTGATGAATTCTTATATTCTCTGACACATTTAAGCGTGCTGGTGTGAAATTTAAAATACCATGCACGTCCGTTTCTGCCAATCTATCTGCCACAGATTGCGCTACTGTAGCGGGTACCGTTAATATTGCCACTTGTATATCAGTTGATAAACGTTCTTCTAATTCATCCAAATGATATACAGGAATTCCTCCGATTTCTGTTCCAACTTTCTCTTCACTAACATCAAACGCCATTTCAATTTTCGTATTATTGTTTTTCGTGAAATTATAATGTAAGAAAGCGGTCCCTAAATTACCTACTCCAATAAGTGCCACACGTGTTATATCATCTTGGTCGAGTGTTTCACGGAAAAATGATAATAAATAATTTACGTTATATCCATATCCTTTTTTTCCTAACGCTCCAAAATATGAAAAATCTCTTCGAATAGTTGCGGAATCAACCTTTACCGCTTCACTCAATTCGGCTGATGAAACACGTTGCTTACCAGAAAGAGATAAGTTTTGGATAAATCGATAGTATAGAGGCAATCGTTTGGCAGTGGCCTGTGGAATTTTTTGCTGATCCATATAACCTCTCCTCTCTTCCTATCTTTATTCGTATACTTGAATCAAATACAAAAGTTTAGCACTCATGAATTTCCTTGTATAATAAAGAGAAGAAGTATTCTCTCTTTATTTTAAACTATACACTATTTTTAGTATGATTGAGAAATATAAACATGGCAAAGTTAAGAAATTATTTGAGGTGAAAACATTGATATTATTACAAGTGAATGGGCTTTCGAAATTATACGGTGCAGAAACGATTCTTGCAAACATAAAATTGGAAGTACAAACAAAAGATCGTATCGCATTAGTCGGACGAAATGGAGCCGGAAAATCTACATTATTAAAAATAATAGCTGGCGAGTTATCTCATGATGGTGGTGAAATTATAAAACCGAAAGATGTCTCAATGGGGTATTTAGCTCAAAATACCGGATTAGAAACAGCTTTAACAATTTGGGATGAAATGTTAACCGTCTTTACACACTTGCAGCAGATGGAGATAAAACTTCGAAGGCTAGAGCAAGAGATGGGAAAAGAAGAAAACTTTTCAAATGCGGCTATATACGAGAAATTATTAGCTGATTATGACCAATTACAATTAGATTATAAAGATCAAGGTGGCTATCAGTATGAAGCAGATATACGCTCGATTTTAAGCGGTCTTGGCTTCCCAGTTGAAACACATCAGACGACAATTTCTACATTAAGTGGTGGACAAAAGACGAGATTAGCTCTTGGGAAATTATTATTAACGAAACCAGACTTACTTATTTTAGACGAACCTACAAACCATTTGGATATTGAGACACTAACATGGCTTGAACAATATTTACAAGGCTATCCTGGTGCGATTTTAATCGTTTCCCATGACCGTTATTTCTTAGATAAACTCGTTACACAAGTATACGAAATTTCTAATAAGGAAAGCCGACGATTTGTTGGTAACTACAGTAAATATTTAGACTCAAAATCAGCTCTATACGAGCAAGAGATGAAGCGTTATGAAAAACAACAAGATGAAATTTCTAAACTGGAAGACTTTGTGCAAAAAAATATAGCTCGTGCATCTACGACAAAACGTGCTCAAAGTCGCCGTAAACAATTAGACAGAATGGAAGTATTAGCTAGACCATTAGGCGATTCTAAATCAGCTTCCTTCCACTTCGATATTGAAAAACAAAGTGGAAATGATGTTTTACAAGTTAAAGATGCAACTATTGGCTATTATCAGGAACCGATTATTGAACATGTAAATATGCGCTTAACTCGCGGTGACAGTGTTGCCTTAGTTGGGCCGAACGGAATTGGAAAATCTACATTATTAAAATCCATTGTGAATAAGTTACAGCTATTACATGGAAACGTTGCTTTCGGATCAAATGTATCTGTTGGTTATTATGATCAAGAACAAGCAAACTTAACATCTTCTAAGCGCGTTTTAAATGAATTATGGGATGAATATCCATTGCAACCTGAAAAAGAAATTCGCACTATACTAGGCAACTTTTTATTCACAGGTGATGATGTACTAAAACCAGTATCTTCTCTTAGTGGTGGACAAAAGGCTCGACTAGCTCTTGCAAAACTTATGATGCAAAAATCCAATTTATTAATTCTCGATGAGCCAACAAACCATCTTGATTTAAATAGTAAAGAGATTTTGGAGAATGCTTTAATTGATTACCCAGGTACTCTTCTATTCGTCTCTCATGACCGCTACTTTATTAATCGCGTAACGACAACGGTTGTTGAGTTATCAACAGAAGGTGCACAAGAGTATTTAGGTGATTACGATTACTATGTGGATAAGAAAAATGAAATGATTGAACGCGCAGCATTTGAACAACAAGAACAGCAAGAAAATCAGGCACCTGTTCAAAAAACTGTAGCTCAAGAAAAATTAAATTATCTCGAAGAAAAAGAGCGTAAACAGTTAGAGCGTCAACGCACTCGAAAAATTGAAGAACTGGAACAAAATATCGTAGGCTTAGAAGACGAAATTGCTACATTAGAAGACCAGCTTTGCTTACCAGAAATATATGCAGATTATGAAAAGGCTAGTGAAATTACAACTAAAAAACAAACACTGCAAGAACAGCTTGAAGCTTGTATGGCAGAATGGGAAAAACTGCATATATAAGAGAATTTAAAAGAGGAGGATGTCTCATAAGTCGGGCTTTTTGACGAGATGCCCTCCTTTTTATTTTCTGTTTTGGAATCAATACCATAGTAAATGAAATTATATAAACGGTTCGACAAGGATTGACAATAGTAGCAACTTATATAATAAGTGGAGGATGTTTCAAAATGTTTTTTGGACATCTCCTTGTTTTTTATTTCCCAAAAAAGAATTCCTTCAAAGGTCAGACTTCCACTATGTTATCCACAAGGTTATGCACATATCCACCTTTATAATATAAACTTCCAAATAACTTTTCCACATTATCCACAGTCTCACAAAAAGTTATGCACATTTTATGTACACAAAAAAACCCATATTATCAACAGATAATATGGGTTTTATCCACAAGCTGTGGTTAATTTTGTGTATAACTATGCTTCAATATCTAATCCTGGATTTGCATTTAAAGCTAATGTAGCGCGTTTTCCTTGTTCGTATGCAATTGTACCTGCAGCCGCAATCATCGCTGCATTATCTGTGCATAAAGATAGAGGAGGAATAATTAGCTCTATATTTTCTTTTTGTGCAAATTCTGCTGCTAAACGTGCACGAAGCCCTTTATTAGCAGCTACTCCACCAGCAAGAAGCACTTGTTTTACATTATAAGCATCTGCTGCACGAGACGCTTTCGTTACAAGTACATCTATTACACTTTCTTGGAAACTTGCAGCTAAATCTTCTGGTGCAATTTCTATACCGCGCTGTTTTGCGTTATGCACAGTGTTGATAACTGCTGATTTCAATCCACTAAAGCTGAAATCATACGAATCAGGCTCTAGCCACGCACGAGGCAAATCAATTGTTGGTTTTCCTTCATGCGCAAGGCGATCAATATGAGGACCACCTGGATAAGGCATTGATAATGTACGAGCTACTTTATCGTAAGCTTCTCCTGCCGCATCATCTCGCGTTTCACCAATCACTTCAAATGAACCATGTTCTTTCATATAAACAAGCTCCGTATGTCCACCGGATACAACAAGCGATAGTAACGGGAATTGTACTTCTTTTACTAAACGGTTCGCATAAATATGACCAGCAATATGATGAACACCAACTAGAGGGATATCATGAGCAAAAGCCACAGCTTTCGCTGCATTTACACCTATTAAAAGTGCTCCGACTAAACCTGGACCTTCTGTTACAGCAATTGCATCAATATCCTCAAAAGTGATATTCGCTTCTTTTAAAGCTTCTTCTAACACAACTGTGATTTCTTCTACATGATGACGGGATGCAATCTCTGGTACAACTCCGCCAAAACGCTTATGACTTTCAATTTGTGATGCAACGACATTCGCAATGATTTCCGTTCCATTTTTAACAACTGCTACAGCTGTTTCATCACAGCTTGTTTCAACACCAAGTATAATTGTATTTTTTTCCATTATATATTCACCCACATTACAAGACCATCTTCCTGATTGTCTGCATAGTATCGTTTACGAATCCCACCATTTTGAAATCCGTATTTTCTGTATAACTGCTTTGCTACTTCATTTGACACGCGTACTTCAAGTGTCATTGTTTTTACTCCTAACCCTTTCGCTTCGGAAATGACTTCTTTCAATAAGGCATCCCCTAGCTTTTGACCTCTGTATTCTGGTAGGATAGCTATATTTGTTACATGTGATTCATCAATAATTATCCACAATCCACAATATCCAATTACGAGACCATCTTTTTCTAGCACGACATAATGTGCATGTTCATTCATCTCTAATTCACGGTGAAAGGCATCTGCAGTCCAAGGGGTTGAAAAAGATGCTTCTTCAATAGCTACAATTTGAGCAATATCATCAAGTGCCATCTTTCTAAATATCATATCCATCTTCTGTAGGCCCCTATTGTTTTTGACTTTCTAACCATTTTGTTTCAGCTTCAGCTAAACGAAGATAGCTAGGAACAAACGTATGCACGTCTTGTTCTTCTTTTTGTAATCCTAAAAATGCTAATTCACTTGGTCTTGGGTTATTTTTAGTGAACGGAGCAAATACAGCTTGATCACCTAAATATTCTACAATTGTTTCTTTATGCAATTTAACATCGTTACCAATAAATAAAACAGGCTGTTCTTTATCTTTTAACATTTGCAACCAGTCAACAATAAGAATAATTCGGTCTTCTTCTATTGAAGTTATACGCTCTCCTTCATATGTATATAACCCCGTGTAAATTTGACCACGTCGGCCATCAAATAAAGGACAAATTAGTCCATTAAAATTAGCACCATTTGCAGCCACCACTTCTAAACTTGATACACCTACAATTGGTATTTGAAGTGACCAAGCTAATGTTTTTGCAGCTGTCACACCTATACGAACACCTGTATATGATCCTGGTCCAGCTGCTACAACAATTTTAGTCAATTCTTTCGGTTTTATACCGCATTCTTTTAACAGTTTCTCTACAGCTGGCATAAGACGTACAGAATGATTTTTTGTTAAATTTGTAATGATTTCCCCAATCACGTTCCCTTCCTCAATAAGGGATACACCCATTACGTAATTTGAAGTATCAATTGCTAGTACTTTCATCTTGTAATAGCTCCTCACATAATCTAATATAGCGATCTCCAATTGGCTCGAGTACAAGTTTTCTTGTATCATCTCCAGCATGGAATAAACTAATTTGCAACTTCTCATTCGGTAAATATGCTTCTATTAAATGAGCCCATTCTACTACTGTAATCCCTTCACCATAGAAATACTCATCAAATCCTAAATCTTCTTCACTTTCCGCTAAACGATACACATCCATATGATATAGCGGTAATCTTCCTTTATATTCTTTAATAATATTGAAGGTAGGACTATTTACGACTCTTTTCACTCCAAGACCTTTTGCTAGTCCTTTTGTAAAAGTCGTCTTGCCAGCTCCAAGATCGCCTTCTAAAATAATTACATCTTGTGCCTTTACAAGTCCCCCTAATTTTTCTGATAATCGCTGGGTTTCTTCGGAAGATTTTGTTGTTATTTCATATTTACTCACAGACTTCACCTACTTTACTCACAATGTTCTCTGCTCTTTATTATACAGGTTTTAAATATATAAAAAAGTCCTTAGGAGTTTTCCTAAGGATAGTTTGACTGTCTTTATTAGTTTTTTGTTAAAACAAATAAAAAAATACGAAACAACTTGTTTCGTTCTTTTCTTTATATAAAATGGCGGTCCCGACCGGGGTCGAACCGGCGATCTCCTGCGTGACAGGCAGGCATGTTAACCACTACACCACGGGACCATTTGGTTGCGGGG